>JAQCMZ010000394.1 GCA_028274825.1 Haloferacaceae archaeon | reverse complement strand
ATACTCGCCAGTCAACTCGGCTTGGACGAGTAGACCGACAGCCCGCCAGATAGAGTACAGCAAATACGCAAACGCGAAGTAGAAGAATCGAAGCCCGAAATCCTTCGACGTAGTGGCAGCCATGAACCTCTTGATCGACCGATAGCCGCTCTCGATTTCCCACCGATAGCCGTACTCTGCGAGGTGACCACTCCCGCAATTCGTCATAAACACCGAGTACTGCCGGTGATCGTCGTGCTCGGAGTTCTCTTTCCGGCGGTAGATCAGCGTCGTCTCGTGCCACTCGTTCTTGCTGAGGTGGAGCTTCCGGTCGGTCTCGTATCGGCCTTGGTCGCGCCGGAGCAACCGCTTGGCCTGCGCTTTCTCACTGGTCTGCATTCGTTTCGGCACGACATAGGAAAGCCCGCGCTGACTGATCATCTCCAGAACGTGCTGGCTATCGAACTCCCGGTCCATCAGGACGTTATCGACGTGAACCAGCTCCTCGGCTGAATTCAAGAGGTCCTTGACGATTTCTAAGCGGGACTCACCCTTCCGAACTGGCCGTGCATCCAGCACAATCGGTACAGCATTCCCTACTAACTGGACGGTGGCCCATTGATAGGCGTACTCGTCGATCTTCTCTTTCGTCCCGATGATCTCAGCCTCGTGCCCGGTTCTGTCGCCGGTGAAGGGATTGGATTCGGTGATATCGATGGCGACGATGCCCGCTCGAAAGAACTGCTCCGTCTCCGCGACCTTGTTCAGGAGCCTGTTAACGGCCTGTCGGTATATATCGCGAATCTCAGATACCGAAAGATCGCGAATCTGTTCGCGATGAGCGTGCCCTAACGGCGTCCGGTCCCGGCTTGACTCGTAGACGAAGCTGCGAGCACCCTCGTTGGTGGCCAGATTCTCACGGAGCCCCAGATACGTCTGCAAGCCCCAGTAGGCGTTCTCGTGGATCTCACAGCCCTCGCCACGGTCCAACGAGAACGCCGGGAAAACGATGCGGCTGACATGGTCCGTGATCGTTTTCGTCTGCTCCAAGACGCGTTGCTCGTCCGGTGTCGAATCCTCGCCGTCGCGGGTTCGATAACAGAGCTTCCTCTCAGGGTCGTGTGGGACCGGAACACCTGCATTCTGGGCTTTGATGAGGATCGTCCGAGCAGTTATCTCCACCGTCCCGCGAAGGTCTGCGGTGAACCGTTTGTTCCAACTTCGCCACAGCGTCGACTGGTCGGGAACATTTCCAGATTCAGTCGTTCGCATACTTCTGGAGAGCTACCGAGGTATTCGACAAGGGTCGTTTCGTGGGCCCAGTCGTGGAGTTCTTTCAAGACGAACACGCGAAAGAGCGTCTCCATCTCGTAGCGTGTGGAATCCGCATAGCGACCGTGGGCGTCGAAAATGAAGTAGGCCAACGGGAGCGAGCAGACAAATTGCTCGACTGAATCGTGGGACTCGTGTCCGAACCACGTTTCCGAGACGGCACGAACGTCTGATTCCAGCCCATCAAGCGAGGTTCGGTCGTACAACGGTGTCGAGGTATATACTGGCCACTTGACGTACGGCTGTTGGGCGATCCGTCGAAAGACAGTGCGTTGTGACTCACAAGTCGAAGCCACTATGAGATGCTGGCCACGACACGCTAAAGAATCCGTCTAACTGGCCAATATAGAAGGTGTATCTATCAGAGTGGATCCTCTCGATTATCCTGCCTCAACAGGCGAAGGGGTCTCCCCTCGCAAGCCTCTCTGACCTAAAAAGGAGGGAATTGAATGGAGCTCGATTGCCATGACTGACAGCCTCGGACTGAAAGAGAGTATCTCAATGGCACTCGGCGGCATGATCGGAGGTGGCATCTACGCCGTTCTCGGTGTGGTGGCAAACATAACGATGTCCGCCATCTGGGTCGCGTTTCTCGCCGCCGGAATCGTTGCCACGTGTGCGGGCTACTCGTACAACAAGCTCAACAGTCTCACGGACAACCAGGGCGGCTCTGTGACGTTCGTCCAGTGTTATCTCGGCAACTCCACTCTGGCTGGAATCGTCGGCTGGACGCTCCTGTTTGGCTACATCGGTTCGATGGCGATGTACGCCTTCGCATTCGGTGAGTTCTCGGCTGCTTTCGGCATCATCCCAGGGAGCGTTCTGGAGGTCCCGACCAGACCGCTCATCTCGGTCTTGGCGGTAGCCGGGTTCGTCGGCCTCAACCTGCTCGGGTCGCGGACCACCGGAGCCGCAGAAAACGTCCTTGTCGCACTGAAGATTGGCATTCTCGTCGTGTTCGGTCTTCTCGGGCTGGTGTATGCGTTTGGATTCAGTGGTGCGCAGTTCGAGTATGGTGTTAGCCAGCTTGGTGGATTCGGTCCCCTCATGGCGGCGGCCATCTCGTTCGTGGCGTTCCAAGGGTGGCAGCTCCTGTACTATGACCAAGAGGGCATCAAGAATCCCGTCGATACTATCCGGAAGGCCGTGTACATCTCCATCCCGGTCGCCGTTGCAATCTATATTCTCGTGGGAATGGTGACGGTAAACCTCGTTCCGCAGGCGCTCACGTCCCACCCGCACGTCGCGCTGAAGGACGCCGCCTCACTGATGATGCAGCCCTACGGGCAGGCACAACTCGGAGCAGTCATCCTTGCGCTGTCGGCGTTGTTCTCGACGGGGAGCGCCATCAACGCGACCCTGTTCTCGTCGGCGTATTTCGCCAAGGGAATGCTCGGTGACGACATCCTCCCCGATCAGATCGGGAGTTCGGATGCCGACGGCATTCCCGAGCGGACAGTCCTCGTACTGGGTGCCATCACTGGGGCGTTTACGTGGTTCGGTGAGCTCGGTGCTATCACCTCGTTCGCATCGCTATCGTTCATCCTCGTTTTCGGGTCAATGAGCTACCTTGCGTTCCGCCAGCGTGATTACGACGAGGTGAACGCTGTCATCCCCGCAATCGGAACAGTCGGTGCGCTGGCGTTCTTCCCGCTGATGATGTACAACCTGTACACTCGGGAGCCGAACACGTTCTATATGGTGCTTGGTATCGCCGTTCTCGTGCTTGCCATTGAACTCCTCTACCTCGAGCGCGACATCATTGAAGAGGAAGTCACGGAATTCGAGCCGATTCCCGGAGATATCGACGAGAGCAACTGACCCTGTCTGTTCACCGTCTTTTCAAGTGAATACGCGCGATACGTTCAGCACTCGCTTGAATAGCTCCGCAAATACGGTTAGAAACGCGGGGGCCGACACAGCAGCTTACTTCAGCACTGACATCATGGGCTATGCTTCAGAACCAACTGTTCAGGCACTCATTCCGGGAGCACGACGACAGCCACCCCTTACAAGAGCCCCACACGCAAATAAAGGTGTAATGGTCGATTTGATCTCCATCGGCGGATTACTTCTCGCCTTCATCCTCGTCGTGATGAACGGCGTGTTCGTTGCCGCCGAGTTCGCGTTCGTAAAACTCCGGCCGACCCGGGTGAATACGCTCGTCGACCTGGCCTGACCCGAGTTCGGCAGCCAGTTTTTCAATTGTCAGCGGAGTACGGCCGGTATGAGCGACAGTGATGGAGATCGTCCGAGCGACACGATGCGGGAGCGCGTGCCGGAGAGCAGTCGGAAGTTCTGGCTACTGTTGAACGCGAACCGATGGCTGATCGCCGCCGGAATCGTGGGCAGCGTGTTCCGCGCGCTCGCTATCATCGGACAACTCCACCCGACCGGGACGCCAGCGCTGTTCAGCCAGGCGGACCCTATCGAGACGCTGTTCCAGGGGGGTTGCTCACGTCCATCATCACGGGCGTCACGCTCGTACTCACGCTCAGCCAGCTCGTACTCTCACAGGAACAGGGGCCGGTCGGGGACCAGCGCGAACGCATGGAGGGCGCGATGGCGTTCCGAAAAGACGTCGAGGACGTCATCAAGGAACCAGTGAGCCCCGCCCAACCCTCGGCGTTCCTCCCGTCGCTCGTGAAACTCACGAAGTGCCACACGGACGCCCTCCAGGACGCTATCGCGGACATCGACGACGACAACCTGAACGATCAGGTGGGTGCGTTCACAGAGAACGTGAAGAGGAACGCGGACGCCGTCCAGAGCAATCTCGAAGGCTCCCAGTTCGGCGAGTTCGACGTGGTGTTCTCCGCGCTGAACTACAACTACTCGTGGAAACTCTACGCCGCTCGCCGCATCCGCGCCGAGAACGAGGACGTGCTCACCGAGGAAGCGCACCACGCGTTCGACGAGCTCATAAACGCGCTCGAACTGTTCGGGCCGGCACGCGAGCACTTCAAGACACTATACTTCCAGTGGGCGCTTATCGACCTCTCCCGGACGATGCTGTACGCGTCCGTCCCCGCACTCCTCACGGCGGTCGCTGGCGTCCTCTACCTGGAACCCGCGCTGTTCCCGGAGACCGTGTTCGGCGTGCGCACGCTCGTCGTGGTAGTGAGCGCGGGCGTCGCCGTCTCCCTGCTGCCGTTCGCGTTCCTGCTATCCTACATTCTCCGCATCGTCACCGTGACGAAGCGCACACTCTCTATCGGGCCGTTCATCCTCCGGGAGACCGACCGATCCCGTGACCTCGACTGGGATTAGTCGTGTGCAACAGTTGTGTTTCGCAATGGCCCACCACGGTTGGGACACTCATCTTTATGTTCCGGGTTTTCGACACCAACTCCGCACTCTTGACACACGTACAACGTAGACTCGGAAGGAGCGGGATCAGTTTCTACCATCATTAATTATAATGTATGGAGACAAATAAAGTATGGGGTCTACTCAGCCATATGCATTGAGAC
>JAQCMZ010000382.1 GCA_028274825.1 Haloferacaceae archaeon | reverse complement strand
GTCTCGACGGCCTGCGGGAGGTCACGGATCGCCTCGGCGAAGGTCACGGCGTCGTCGCCCCCGCGACGCTGTCGGTACCACTCGGGCAGTTCGGTGTCGGTACGTCCATCGACGCCAGCGAAGATGGTTCTCGACTCTGGGTCTTTCATCTCAGTCACCTCGACGCAGGAACGCTCATCGACGGCCGCCTGCATCGTCTCGCGCCCTGCGCCCCTCTGCCGGGCGCAACAACAACACCAAGTTAACCAACACTGAGCCAGGAAGTGGCCGGCTGTTGGTTAACGAAGGACGGAACTGCGGAAAGAATGCCGGGTTCAAAACTGCCTGAAGACTGGTTATTGAAGCCAAATCTATTCCTGTGAGGCCTCTACCAATCCCGTCCGACTATTCAAATACCATGCCGCAGATAGCTCTGCAGTGACCTGTGAGCGAGCACGGATGCCCAGATTGTGAGCAGTCTTTTGATTCCCGTATGGGGCTGTCTGTCCATTACGCACAGGCCCACGAGGGGAGTCTTGCAGGATTTGAGTGTACCATCGAGGGCTGTCAGCGGGAATTCAAGCGAAGTGGAGACCGCGACGACCACGTTGAACAGCATCATGGTCTCGGTAGTGACGGTGCGACTTGTCCGACTTGTGGGAACACCTATGCTAGCCCCCGGGCGGTAGCGACTCACCACGCGACATCACACGGCGAGAGTATTGCTGGGTATGAGTGCCCGATTCAGTGGTGTGAACGCACGTTCGAAGACAGAGATCAACTCCAGCGGCATACCACGAATCACCCCAGACAGGAGGAGATGACAAGATGCCCTACCTGTGGGGAAATATTTGATAGTCGCCCTGGTATGCGACGTCATCATTATCACACTCACGGAGAGTCGTTGACCGATAACGCAGTCTACGACTGCCCGATGGCTTGGTGTACCAATTCGTTCACCCGCCGATCAGATCTGACCGCCCATCTTTCTGACCATCCAACCGAGAGCGAAGCTGTGGACTGTCCGACTTGCGGACGAACGTTTGATGGCCATGCTGGATTGGGGGTCCATCTCAGAGCCACGGACCACCGTCCAGACCTAGAACGCGAGACTCGGAGGCGTTTGATCGGGCTGTTACTCGGTGATGGCTGTGTCAGCGCACAACCAGACGGGAAGATGCATCAGTTCGTACTTTGCTTGGTGAATCAGGAGTTCTTGAAGTGGCTCGATGAGCAGTTGGGGTGGTTTTCGACGGGTGTTGCTCAAAGCTTATCGCCCGACGAATCTGCGGCGACCAGTGGGCTGGAGAAGGCTACTGATGACCCCGACAACTACCAAGCAGTCTATCGGCTCACCTCTCACACTCATCCGTTTTGTGACCGGCTCCGTCGCCGATTCTATCCGAACGGGGAGAAAACGTTGCCCTCCGATCTATCGCTTACACCGGAGATGGCTCGTATGTGGTACGTTTCAGATGGGGGACTCGGACATAATTATTCCACCAGTGGCAGCGCCACTGTACGACTTCACAGCGTGACCTACGATCTAGAGTCTATGGCCGACCTATTCCACGAACAAGGATTCAATCCCGTCATTGGACAGGACCTTCTCCGATTCAACGAATCGGATGCGGATGCCTTGTTAGAGTGGATGGGATCTGCACCCCCTGGATTCGAACATAAGTGGGAGCGTGCTTCCTCAGCAGCAGCGACGTACGGCGAACGGTAGTCGTCCATGTCCATCGCGGTGTATGGGACACGAGCACCCCTCGGGAGTGCGCGTGTACTGGAAGCCGGTACTCCGCCGCTGGCCGGGAGAACGTGTCTGCGTCACGAGTCGGTGCCGTCAGTCCCCTCCTGCCGGTCGTTATACCGTTCCAGTTCGCGACCGATTTTCTCGAGCGCCTCGACCCCGCGTTCGATCAGCTGGTGGGTGGCTCGTGACAGCCGAAGCGTCTCCATCAGCACTCCCCCTCCGGTGGCTCGATGAGGTTGTTGCTCTCGTCGACCAGGGCCCGGATGGCCTGCTCGACATCGCCATCGTCCGAAACCGTCCTGCTCGCCAAGGGTGCTGGATAGGCGCGATCACCCTGACTGCAGAGGACGGTCAGCCAGCCGTCGGTTCCCTTCCCGAGCACGATGTAATGGTCGCGATCAGCCCGCTGGAAGACTCGCCGGTCGGGGCGTGTGACCGTTCGCCAGTTCTCGGGGAGCGTCGGTGACGGCCCCCCGCCGTCGGGAAGGGCGACGACGTCGTCGGTGATCGTCGCCATCGCGGCGTCGATTTCTTCGCCGGTGAGGTGCCAGCACGCCGCCGGGCCGTCACACTCGAGCTGGCTGATC
>JAQCMZ010000356.1 GCA_028274825.1 Haloferacaceae archaeon | reverse complement strand
CAGGCAGGCAGTCTCAAGACGGGGCAGTTCGGGACATCACACACCGATTCGCTGTTCGGACATCTGCAAAGTATTTTCGCCGGTGAATTGACCGACAACGCGTCTATCGGTGTCGATCACGGGAAGCGTCGTGTCAGAAGTGACGGGGGGGCCGGAACGGGGACAGCTGCGACAGAGACAGCGAATTCAGGCCTGGCAGACAGCCTCGACGAGACGGTCGGAGTTCCCGAGACACTCGTCGCTCTCACAGAGACACCGACTGGGGTCGCGTTCGATTCTGAGAGTCTCGACGCAGCGGGAAGTGTAACACGCGATACCAGTCTGGACGTGACGACCATTCTCGGCCACCCACACGAGACACAAGACGGACAGGCGGTGATCAACATGGGGATGCGTCTCGGGCCGAACGGCGCGTACGTCATCTACCGACAGCCACGTGGAGGAAGTCCCGAGCTAATCGGGAGTCACTCGGTCAGTCAGCCAGCGTATTTCCACTCGTTTGGACTCAGTGAGCGATTCGCAGTGTTGTATGAATCACCGTACCGGGTGAACCTGCTCGCACTTCTGAGTCCAGGCGCATTTGTTGACGCATACGAGTGGGACGCTGATGCAGACTCGCGATTCATCGTGTTTGACCAATCGACAGGAGAAACGGTGGCGACCCCGTCAGTGCCCCCGATGTTCGTGTTTCATCACGCCAACGCATACGAGGAAGACGGGACGCTCGTGGTGGATCTGGTCGCGTACGACGACTCTGAGACCGTCGAGACACTATATCTCGATAATCTGCGTTCATCTGATCCCGGACTCCAGACAGGTGAACTCAAGCGCTTTCGGATTCCTCTCGAGAGAGACGGTGCCTCGGGGACAACAAGTACGACAATTCACGATGGGCCTGTAGAATTCCCGACAATCAACTACAAAGCGGTGAACACACGCCAACACGAATACATTTACGCAGCCGGGAACAGAGAGTGCCCTCCGGGAGGACTCTCAAATCGGCTTGTGAAAATCGACGTTGGGTCCGGGAGGGAAGTCGCCAGCTGGGACCACCCAGAGACGTACACTGGCGAGCCACTGTTCGTTCCGAACCCAGAGAGCGATGCCGAAGATGACGGCGCAATTGTGACCGTCATCTTGAACACTGCAGTTGAGGCTTCAGAGTTACTCGTCCTCGACGCGGCCGATTTTTCCGAGCATGCCAGAGGCCGCCTACCAGCAGCAATTCCGTTCGGGTTTCACGGTCAATTTTACCTCACAGACCAGCCACCGCGCCGGCTCGTCGCGTGACCGGCCGAAAGCGAACTCCACTGGCGGCGTCTGGGTAACAGGCCACATTCAGACTCGTCACTGCTTTGCTGAATCGGTACCGACAGCAATCAACAATCGGTCGACTGACTGCTGTGTCATTAGCAGAATTTGATACGTTAGACGAACTGGGCACAACTGCATACAGAGTCTCGTGCTGCCAGGAACCGCCACTCATCACTGATGCTATCGGCCGTGAGGTCGGAAATTGTTTCCTACCCAGCACTCACACCCGTCACTGGTGGGCTGGTGCGCGAAAGCATACTATGTTGTGTTTCCACAGAGAGAAGATATCTGCAAGTTCCCAGCATTGTGTTCACCCACGTGACCGTGTGGTTGCGGTGTCTGCCCGCCAGGCGCTGTCTGGCGATGTGGACGGATCACTCTGAGAGTCGTCTACCTACCAGCAACCGCTGATCTCAGCCAACAGCGGAAATTCGAGCGGGAGGAGTGTCAGGCCCGAGAGTCCCGCCGAACGGCCGGTCAGTCCGGCTCTGACGGGCTGTTCGTGGTCTGTGACGGGCAAATCACGACTATTGATGTGCCACCACTAGGATGTCTCTCCTCGGTCGTGTCTGACGTCCACGCGTTGAGTGTGCCACAGGGACGCCAACAGGCGTCGGAGAAATCGGCGTCATATTCGGGGGAGTGTTCGAGCAGTCGGGTACGACATCGACTTATTCGGGGGGCTCGACCGTCAACCTGGATGGGTGTGAGTACTGTCTGATTGTGTCGGGCGTGCCGTCACCGTCGGATTGGCAAGAATCGCTCTGTTTCCGACTGATTCCGATCGGTGCGTCGAGTGCCTGCCTCGTGATTTTATCAGGTGAAGCCCAGATACAGGTATCCAACTCGGTCGACTCCCTGAGTGACGGCGGGTATCCACGGTGTGATGCAATATTGTGCCTGTTCAGTGTATAATCAACGGATCGGTGGCCATGCTACGTTTCCTCATTGACCTTCGACCAGGAATCTTCGAGGCGCTCGTTGGTTGGCCTCTCAACCCGTTCCAGCGAGGCGACGAGTGACTGGTCGGCGTCGACCGAGATTGTCACCGAGTCGAATCCAATCACGTACCGAGTCGTGTGCTGACCGTCAAGGCGAATCTCGGTCTCTTCTTCCACCAGATCGGCCTCGGTCAGAAGCTCTAATTTCCGATATACCGTCGACAGGGGGATATCGCACTCCTCGGAGAGTTCCCGCGCTGCTTTTGGCCCACACAGCGCTTCGAGAATGTCCTGTGCATCAGCATCTCCCAGTGCTTTCAGGACTGAATCTGACGGCGGGTCCTGCTGCCGTGCCG
>JAQCMZ010000349.1 GCA_028274825.1 Haloferacaceae archaeon | reverse complement strand
TGGCACTGGCCGGCGCTGATGAATTCCTGACGCAGTCAGCACTCGCCGAGAGAGCCGGCGTGTCGGCTCGCTCGCTTCGTGACCACCTCCCCGACCTCGTTGACGCCGGAATCGTCGCGATGACGGATGCTGGCTATCGACTCCAGCTGTCGTTTGAAGAGACGGACCGCGGCGACGGAAAACTGCCTGAACGGTACCGGGATATCTACCCACAATGGGTGAGCGATCCGACTGTTAGCAATGACGTCCACGCTGCGGCTGGAGCGTTACGGACAGCTCGGGATCATCATGGACCGGATGGACCAGTCTCATCAGAGGAAGCCGGCTTCGCTGGCGACGTCTTGCTGGAACTTACAGAGCCATGGCCGTTACTCGATGAGGTGCTGCCAGCGCTGTGGGCAGTGACTGCGAGAGCGTGCTATCGAGAGGACGTCACTGTCGCTGGTGGCGCTCTGGTTGAACGCAAGACTGAGATAATGGGGAGACGCCCGCGTCAGCTGAGCCTTCAAGAAGCGACTGGGGAGGTTGTCGGATGAGTTCTGGAGGAATTTAGGTGTCTGTCACCGAGATTCGTGGAGGCTTGGTAGGTTGTTCTCGCGGTCATATACTTCACGAGTTTGTTGGGCCACTCATGCTGTTCCTCCCGAATTGCTCGCCAGTGTCCGACTCGTTTATTTCGTCACATTCTCGGTGAGCTAGCCGGCAGACTGAGCCTGCGAATTAATCGTATGTTTTTGTAACACCAAAGCCTAAAATCACGTTACAATTCGGGCAGGTAATCTCAGTGTTTTCAATAGTCTCGTATTCACGTACGCCACCTGTCTGCAAGTTGGCCGCTGGTTTCCATGGATCGACTTCTTCACCGCATTCAGGACAAACACCCATAATAGTGGTTAAATACCGTCACCTAAATATAAAATAACCGATTCGACTGCTCGCGTTTTTATTGACTGCGGTTCCCCTCGGTACAAGATATGCGCCCTGTATTGATCGATCTGACCTGCTAGTCTTTCGAGGAGCTTCTGTTCGGGACCTGCGCGTTCTCTTCAGCACATACCAGATTACCATCTCAGAGTAGCGTGAAACGCGAGATTTAGGTACGTCGGCTAGCTTAGACTCGTGATACTTGATGATCGAGATTTCTGATTCGCTTCGCTCTGTATTCAGTGCTCAAATCGAAGAACGTGACGGGTCATATGTCGTAGATATCCCCGCGAGTGAAATCGAACACGACGCACTCGCTGCCGACGAAACGTACCGCATCGCAATCTTGGCGTCAGAATCTTCGACAGGCCAGAAGGCCCAGCAAGAGCAACCCCAAGCGGCTGCGCAAGAACCAACCCCGACGTCGGACGGTCCGCCTGTCGATGAGGGTGAGGTCCGCGACGTGACGATCGAGACGACCGGTGATCAAGGCGACGGCATCGCGAAGGTTGAACGCGGCTACGTCGTGATCGTCCCCGGCGGACAACCAGGCGATGTGCTGACAGTCGAGATCGAGCAAGTCCAAGAGAACGTCGCGTTTGCCAGTATTGTCGAACGCGACTCACGCGCGCTGTAACGCCGTTTATCGCCGACCACCTGTAGGCCGGCTTGGTCGAAATTTTGGTAGTCTCGACTCACCGCTACTCACTTCCTGGTTTTCCGACGTACTCTGATTTCATCGTCCCATTCTCACGATAGTAGCGATAGAGATACGGGCCATGCATATCCGCTGGATCTCCGCTGGCGCATTTACAGCTCGCGTCGCCACAGGTGACTTTCTCTTTGACAACCGTTCCGGTCTCCGAATTGTCGGGCTCGTCGACGGGCTCGGCAGTCTCGGGCAGTTCATCGGTGTCGACCGACTGGTCGCGATACTCAATGAGCGCCTCGACGTAGCTCTGTACTTCTTGGAGCGTCTCCGTATCCTGTTTCGGGAGTCCCTCCGCGAGATACTTCGGGAGCGAGGTGGGTGGCGACGGCTGCTCCATACCTTATGTAACAACTAGACCTACTTTAGCGCTCGTGTGATACATAAGGTATTGAATCTGCTCCATCAACTGTGAGTTCTTCAGCAATCACTCGAGATCGTAGGCCGCAATCTCGTGAGACCCACACTGTGGACATTCCTCGACGTCCTTCTCGACGCTGTATCCACAGTGACGGCACTCGTGGTGTGTTGTCGATGACGGCTCAGGTCTGATGATCTGCTGAATGAACTGTTTACTGAGCATCGGTGGGATCGACGATCTCGCCACAGCCGGGACATTCGGCCCACACGCCCGGTTCACCGCCAGCCGTTTCATAGTGGATGACCGCGTGTCGATCGGTGACTGTCTCGCCGCAGAATGAGCAGGTGCCACGGACCGTCTCTGAGTTATTGGGGGTCATTCTCACGATCTCGGGAGCTACTTCGAGGGGGAGAGGGAGCGTGTGACACTATTTTGGAGCTGATCCGGTCGTTGAAACCGACTCAGCTGTGCTCCCTCTCCTCAAAATTAGAAACTCAGTCGATCACATCGGGTTTGAGTGAAAGTGTCTGCTTGGGAAAAGTGTGGAACCCACCCAAGCAGACAGCGAGATAGAGGAAGAGCACCTTCTTAATTTTGTCGTCAACAGCCTCGACGAAGAGCTTGCGATAGATCTCGGTGAGGATGTCAAGGTCACGACCGAGACATTGTACGAGGTCCTCGCCGGCGCTAGCGCCGGCGGGACCTCGATCAACCATGTCTGCGAAACGACCGATGACTCACCGCACGCCAACACCGTCCGTGGTCATCTCACCGACCAGTTCGAGCTTGACTCCGTTGAGGAAATTGGGGATCTGCTGCTCCAACGAGATACGCTTGAGACACTGCCAGATCGACCGGTGGAGGTCTGTGCAGACCTCCACCTCGATCCCTACTACGGTGATGAAGACGAGACAGAGGCGCTGTACTCCTCGCAGGCGAAACGCGGAACGACGACATTTCACGCGTATGCGACGCTGTACGCGCGGGTGAGCAA
>JAQCMZ010000343.1 GCA_028274825.1 Haloferacaceae archaeon | reverse complement strand
GATCCAGCAACTGCGCGCGATTGCGTCCCGCGTTCGACCCAAACGAATCACCCCGACCACACCACCCGTGAGTCTCACCGACAGTGCGGGTCGTGAAGTTGAAATCCGTCCGTACTCTGATAGCGACTTCGGGTCCCTGGTCTCGATGTACGATACGTTCGATAAAGCTCAGCGCGCACAGGGTGTGCCTCCATTAAATTCTGCGGCGATCGAAGAGTGGCTTCAGGATATTCTCAGTGGGATTAATGTTGTGGCAGTGCACGACGATCGGATCATCGGGCACGTGAGTTTTGTCGAGGATGGGACGGGTCGTCACGAACTCGCCATTTTCGTTCATCAGGAGTATCAGCGGGCTGGAATCGGCAGCCAGTTGATGGCCGCTGGGTTGGGACGCGCTCGTCAGAACGGTGTCGGCTACATTTGGCTGACGGTAGAGAAGACAAAGCGGTATCAACAGCGCTTCTACAATCGAGCGGGGTTTTCCGCGGTCAATAATCTCGGCTTCGAGATCCGAATGTCGCGGTCCGTGTGAACTACCCCGCGCTGCTCGCGCTGACGCACTCGCTGAGGGCGGGGTTTCCTGCTTCCACGACACGCTTTGGAGAGACAACCGTCTCCACAGGGGGTGATTCGGAGTGTCTCACTCCTATTCCTCGTTGCTCGACGGAACCGGTCCGTCAGACAGCCCACGCTCGTTGTCGCGTGTGACCGCTACCCGTGTCCGTCGACTTCGCACGGAGCGAGTCGAAGTCGACAGGTCGGAACGCCCGTCTTGAGCGGCCGTTCGGCGTTCAGTGGGATACAGTGGGTGTGTGCCCGTGAGTCGGGAACAGACCGTGCAACCCAGTTGATGACGGCGCTGTCTCCCTTCTCATCCCCTCTCCGCCCCGCCCCGACCTACTCGCTCCCTGTGATCGCTCCGTGAGGATGGGGGCTGAGCGCCTGGAGACGGCTAATCCGACACAGACTGTGGTTTCACTGGTACGCCGGTGACTCAGCGTCTGGCTGGGGTCGCTGTCGAGGGTCGCCGAGCGGGACCGTGAGGACTGGGACGCGCGCGGACCGAACGACGCGCCCGGTCACACTCCCGAGACTAGTGACCCGAGCGATTCCTGTCCGCCCGTGCGTACCCATCACAACCAGATCAATATCCAGATCGTCGATAGCGCGTATGATTTCTTCGTGGGGGACACCGCGTTGCAAGTGTGATTCAAACGGGACGTCAGCCGCTTCACTCTGCTGTTCGATCGTCTCGAGAGCCCTCTCACCGCGGTCCTGTTCGTCCGTCGGGGTCGTTTCGTGGTGAGTGCCGTGGAATCGCTCGTCGACGACGTATAGCCCGTGAATGTGCGCATCTGACTCGCGAGCTTGCACGACCCCTTCTTCAATCGCCTGTTCCGCCTCCTCGCTGCCGTCGGTCGGCAAGAGTATTCTGGAGTACATGCGAATTCATACAAAGCAACGTCGGAGTGGCGAGTAGATTCCAGCCCGAATATGCCGGTGTTTTGTGGTGTCCGTCAGTCTCACTGCCGAGGGAGCAAACCCAGACTAGATAGGGAACTTCTTCAGGCGGAATCCCCCAAAGCAGTTGTGCATCAAGTTGGTATCGTCGGGTGTGGCGTGATCGGGACGCGACTTGCGGAGGCGTTCGACGCGTCCGAGACGACGGCGGTCCGAGCGGTGTGTGACTGTGCCCAGGAGAGAGCAGAATCGATGGCAACAGAATACGACTGTCAGGCTCTCACATCGGTTGATCGCTTGGTCGAAATCCCCGAGATCGACATTGTTTACGTTGGGATCCCACCGAAACATCACGCGTCGGCAGTTCAAAAGGGTCTCAAGGCAGGTGCTCACGTGATCTGCGAGAAACCGATCGCGGAATCCGGGTCTGTCGGGCGCGAGTTGACGGCTCTGGCGCAGGACAGTGACCAGACGACCGCTATCAACTTTCCATTCCGATACACACCAGGCTTCCGCGAGATGCAAAGCCGGATTACGGCCGGTCA
>JAQCMZ010000325.1 GCA_028274825.1 Haloferacaceae archaeon | reverse complement strand
CGGCAGGTCGAGCGACTCATAGTACTGCCAGTCGACGCAAGATCTCGGTGATCCCAAAACCGAAGCAAGAAAGCGGTAAGACGTAACATGAGGTTTCTCAGGTCACAACTTCTGCGCTGAGTCGCAACTCAGATCGGTGGTACTGTCGGAGTCGCGGCTTTCGTAAGTGACGAGACAGGCCAGACGACTTCACCTGAGACGATCGATACGGTCTGTTTTTGTTCGATAGCGTCGGATCTGGGCAGATAGAATACGACGTGAGAGTACGCTGTACTTGTTTGAACAACCAGATCGCGTTCACGCTGGCCAGAGTGTCACCGTCTATTCGTATACTCAGTTTACTCTCTTTCACCGCGTAGCCCACTCAACGGTACGTCGCTTTGCAAGGCTCCCCTACCAACGCACGAACCCACGAATCAAACGCGGCTGGTGGTTTATTCGAATACTCACGGCGATCAACGCGTGCGACTGGTCCGTGAGTCGAATAGAAAGAGAAGTGGACTACCCCCAGCAGAAAGGCTAACACATCAATGCTCTCACCATGGGGCCAGTACAGTCACGACACAGTCAGACACTCACACAGGCTCCGCCCTCCGTCAACTGCCCCGCTCGCAGTAGGAAGTTTGCATAGGGTTCTGTCCGATGATTGACCACCAGGGGCGAGCCGGACAGACGAATACACTCCAACTTACAGCACGACTCTCACGGCTCAGCCGACAGAGATTGAACAAGTGAATATTTCTCGGCTCCGGAACGCACCTTTTATACACGCACCTAAGATATTGTCAGATAGGATTATGCCGAGTTCTAATGGACCTCAGAAGGGAACACGCGGAAAGTTATCGAACGACGCGCGAGAGTCGGGGACATCTCCCCCACAGCGAGCGATTCAAGAATTCGACGACGGCGATCGGGTACACATGGATATCGACCCGAGCGTCAGAAAGGGGCGATTCCACCCCCGATTTAACGGACACACGGGTGTCGTCACCGGCAAGCAGGGCGACGCGTTCACCGTCGAGATCACCGACGGCGGGAAAACGAAGACGATCATCGTGACGGCGGCTCATCTGCGCCTGCAAGAAGAATGAGCATCTTCAAAGAAAAGCTCGACGAGGAGTATCTGACCGTGGCGGAAGCAAAAAGCATCCTCGAGCGGATCGAAGCCGAGCGAGCGGCCGATGAAGAGCGTGAACTTCGATACGAGTTAGCACGGGCGATCCAGCACGTCAATCGCTTCGCCACGCTCGATCCCGAGGAGTCACAGGAACTCGTCGACGAACTGAATACGCTGGAGAAAGTCAACGAGGAGACGGCCTACAAACTGGCGAATCTACTCCCGGAAGACCGTACTGAGGTGCGGTCAGTGTACGCTCAACAGCGGTATTCACTGTCAACTGAGGAAATCGACGATATCCTCAATACTGTCGCCCAGTACGTCTGAATCGCGTCAGAATCTGTGTGTGTTCTTCTCGGCTCTCTCAAGCTGCTACTCTCGTTTCCACCCTCTCAATTACGAGCTCGATTAGCGTCTCGTTACCGCTGATGAATCGGCTGGGCCAGGTCTCACCACTTTCTTAAGTACGCGCTTGCGTAACAGCATCTATGACCGACCCTGAGGGCGATACGGCCAACGATCGAGAGGATGCGGATAGCGCCCGGCGTGCGGTGGTGTTGGACAGCCTGCGGCACGGTCGGCCCGACGATGACAGGCCTCGATACGAGAAGTCACCGCTCGCGTACGCGCTCGGTGAGCGGAAGTTTCCACTGTACGAAATCACACTGACTGACGATGCCGAGATCACGATCGGTGACAAACTGCGAACAGACCCACCCACAGAGTCGATTCAACGGTTCCGCGAGATCGAGTACAGCGATCTCACCGGAGGCGGGAAAAACGAGCTCGAATACGTCGTGCAGGAGGTCGTCGAAGACAACGAAGAGCGATTTGTGAACTTCTACGACGATGCCCAGCCCATCACTCTTCGACTCCATCAGCTGAACCTGCTTCCAGGGATCGGCAAGAAGCTACGAAACAACATTCTCGACGAGCGGAAACGCGGGCCGTTCGAGAGCTTCGACGACCTCGAAGAGCGAATCACCGGGCTTCACAACCCGAAAGAAATCATCGGTGAGCGAATCGTCGAAGAACTCCGTGAAGACGATCTCAAGTACAAGACGTTTGTCGGTCGAGAAAGTTTCGTCGCCGACGAATGAGTTGATCATCTCGGAACGCTCCCTCCAGCACGTGTCTGAACCGTGAGCGACCACCTCGTGTCCTCGCGGGTATCTCTCACCGTCTCGTGTGTATTCTACACGACTGGAGGTTCTCGGCTTGCGGGCCGCCGTTTGATTCCCGTTGAACGTGCACAGGCCGGGTCAGCGTGAGGCCTGTGAAACCGGCCGTGTTTGGCAGGAGTATCACACCTACGCCGATACTCGCGGGTTTCCGCGCTGTTACTCTGAGACGCGACTGAATCGCGAGGCAAGGACTTTACCCCACAGCGTGACTTATAAACAGTAATGAGTGATCTGCAGTCTCGAGATCCGGACGCACTCCGTCAGCGTGCCGGAGTCGACGGCGATACCGACCAGGACCAGCATTTCCTGGTCGACGATCGTATTCTCGACCGGCTCCCGACGTACTTGCCGGACGGGGCTCGCGATCACGTCCTCGAGATTGGCGCCGGTACTGGAGCGCTGACTGACCGACTCCTCGCCTCGGCTCCCGCTGGTGGTCGTGTCACAGCTGTCGAACGAGACGTTAGACTCGCTGAGTTCTTGCGTGAAGAATTCAACGAGGCCGCGACCACGGGGCATCTCGAGATTATCGACGGTGACGCATTAGAAGTCGAGCTTCCGTCGTTTACGGGATCGGTATCGAATCTGCCGTACGGCGCCTCCAGCGAGATTGCGTTCAGACTGTTACCTGCCGGAGTGCCGTTGGTGTTGACCTTCCAGGCGGAGTTTGCCGACCGACTGGTGGCCGACCCCGGAGACTCGGAGTACGGCCGACTCTCGGTGACGGCCGGTCACTACGCCGCGGTGGAGATCGTCGAACGGGTTCCGCGAGAGGCGTTCGATCCACAGCCGGGAGTCGAGAGCGCGATTGTGCGGGCTACACCGCGCGACCCCGAGTACGAAATCCCGAGTCACGATACGTTCGCGACGGCCGTTCGGGCGGCGTTCACACAGCGGCGCAAGACGATGCGCAACGCCGTTCGCAACACCACTCACATGACTGGAATCGATGAGGATACCGCCACCGCGGTGGTGAGCGCCGCCGGTGAAGAGTTGATGCGGAAACGAGCCGGGAAAGTCACTCCGGCGGAATTTGCCCGACTCGCACGGCTCGTGGCGAGGGAGTCAGACGGGGGTGAGAGCGGATAATGCTGGCTACCGTGCTCTCGTCTCCCCCACTGACGGAATGGTCATCCCCGATCAGTTGGTTGGAGACTCGCCCAGAGTCGGTCGGCGATCAGTATCTGCTCTCGGTGTTGGCGATCGTCGGGTTTCTGCTCGCAGTGGGGATGTCGACGGCTCTGGGACGGGTTCTCCGAGACCGATTCAGTCACGATGCAATTCAGGCAATCGAGTGGTTCACCATCACCGCGATGAGTGTGGTACTGGGAGGCGTTCTGGTTGGGGTCTGGGGGATTACTGCTGAGGTGGAGATGGCGCTGGCCCCGCTGACAGTGACTGCTCAGGCGGCCGTCAGAGCACTGGTGACGTTTATCGCCGCCGCAGGCGCGTACAGTATTACACGGCTCAGCAAGCGCTCGATCAAATACGGTGCCGGACGCGACTACATCAGTGATCACCAGCGCGAAATTGCCCATCACATCGTCCAGGTGCTGTTGTTTCTCCCGGTCATCGGGTTCGTGGTGACGCTGTGGGGGATCCCCATCCGGAATCTGTTTATCGGCGCCGGTGCGCTCGGGATTATTGTCGGGTTCGCGGCTCGCCAGACGCTTTCGGGGGCGTTATCCGGGTTTGTGATTCTGTTTGCCCGTCCCTTCGAGGTAGGCGACTGGGTCGCTCTCAAAGATCATGAGGGGATCGTCACTGACATTACGCTCTATAACACCCGAATCCGGACGTTCAACGAAGAACACGTTCTCGTCCCTAACGACGCAATCACGGGAGACGAGATCATCAATTACACCGAGACAGACCGGCTCCGGCTGACGACCGACGTCAACGTCGATTACGAGACCGACCTTGACCACGCGGTCCAGATTTCACGGGAGTGTCTGGAAGATATCGAACACGTGTCCGAGACGCCGGCTCCGAGCGTTGTTCGGGCCGGGTTCGCCGATTCATCGGTCGTGCTCCAGTTGCGATACTGGATCGATCATCCGTCGATCAATCGGAAGTGGCTGGCCCAAGACGCGGTGATTAACGGGATAAAACGCCGGTTCGAACAAGACGGTGTCGAGATTCCGTTCCCACAGCGCACGATCACACATCGAGAAAACGAGTCCTCTTCGGAGGGGCGGCAAGTCCAGTCGACAAGCGATCGGAGTTCAGAGCGAAACTCCCTCGAAGGGGCCCCGAGAGGGCCATCCGGATCCGGAGGTGGAAGCTGATGGTCGCCGTCTCGACGCTCCCGGAGATGACCACCCTCGTCGGCATTAGCTCGGAAACCGTCGCTCGAATTCTCGCATCAGTCGGTCTCGTGGCCCTCGTTGTTCTGGTCCGGTTTGGTGTTGGCCGGCTCCGAAAGAACGAGGATAACTCCCGGAGACACATGCTTCTCTCGTCGGTGGTCGCGGTTGTCACTGCAGGAGTCGTCGTGTCGCTGCTGGGCGTCTGGGGGCTCGGGGCCGAGCTGACGCAATCGTTCCAGAACTTGGAGATTCGAGACCAATTCGGGACAATCGTCCTGTCTGTCGTCGTCCTGGCCAGTGCGTACGTGATATCGGACTTCACGGGAGAACTTATCCACGAACTGGCAAACGAAGAGGGAGTAATCAACAGACATCAAGAAGAGATATTCCAGCGAATCACCCAGTTGTTGGTGTACGCCATCTCGGCTGTGCTGGTGCTCGGGATGTTCACTGACAGTGTCGGGAGTATCCTCGCCGGCGCGGGGTTTCTCGGCATCGTAGTCGGAATTGCCGCTCGGAAGACGCTTGCCGAAGTGCTCGCCGGGTTCGTGGTGATGTTCTCGCGCCCCTTCGAGGTTGGCGACTGGGTAGAGATCGGTGACCACGAGGGTGTCGTCGAGGATGTGACGATTATCAACACCCGGATCCGCTCGGCCGACGGAAATTACATCACGATTCCGAACGATGAAGTGCGGTCGACACCCGTGGTCGACCGCTCTTGGCAGAATCGCCTGCGTGTGGAAATCGAGGTGGGTGTCGACTACGATGCCGACCCCGAACACGCGGCGTCGGTCGTCTTGGAATCGGTCAAAGAAGTCGACGGACTTGCTCGCTCACCCAAGCCTGATGTCGTGATCAAGCGACTCGATAGTTCAGCCGTCGTGCTTGGGGTTCGCTACTGGATTCGCAACCCTACCGCCCGAAAACGATGGCGCACACAGACAGCCGTCGTCGCGGCGACGAAACGCGCTCTCGATACCGAAGGAATTGAGATTCCGTTCCCCAAGCGGTCTCTCTCGGGAGAGGAGTTGGGAGTCTCGGTGGGGAATCGAGATGGGACCCCCGAGTCGTCTGAGTCTCCCGCGAGCGGGGGAGCC
>JAQCMZ010000318.1 GCA_028274825.1 Haloferacaceae archaeon | reverse complement strand
GAGCGTGTCTGTGTCGTCGGGACGAACAGTGAGTTTCCCACAGTGACCGTCGTCGGATATCGGCCCACTTTCTGGTCACGAGAGCCGTACAGCGGAATTGTGTTTACAGAGGTGCGAGGAGAATGCTCCGAGGTCGGACGGAAATCGAACAAGAGTGATGACGAGAATCGGCGATTCTCGACGGATGAGCTCGGGGTTGAATCCGACACCTCCCAATGCACACTCTGAGGATTATCGGGACACACTCACACGTGTGACGATGCAATCGTCATCTGGCTGAGAGTCCGAAAACCAGGGCGGTCGGACGACTCGTCGTCGCTACCAAGCAGGTTTGGGAGACGCCGAATCCACGCTCGTGGAGACTGGAACCGCTGTGTCCGAGATGGATGCAAGTTCCCTCCTCGAAGCAAGAAGCCTCGAGGTCGGACGGAACTCTTCGAGGAGTGATGACGAGAATCGGCGATTCTCGAAGGATGACCTGACCCCGAGGCAGTTCACTGACTCATACTGTCGGACATCTGTCTACGAATCATAGGTTCTGTGTTGGCGTCTCGAGACACGCGGGCCGGCCACCGTAACCACCCACTGTTCACGGACGTTTATTCACAGTGTCAGATCCGCTGTCATCACACCCTCGCCTGAAACTCGACGACCGGCCAATGGGTCACGCTGTGTGATTCGTGATTCCAGCCCGATACGAACCAAACTCCAGTGAGTGCACATCGCTTTCACCCCGGAATCTCCAACGAGAGTCATCGAGTTTCGTTCACTGTCGTCTATCGCGTGCGCTCGTTCTGGAACGACGAGCAACTGATATCCGACTACACGATGAATTTTTTGTATGGTGACTGACGCTCAGCAAGCCTGTTTCGAAGCCGGAATCAAGTTTGGAACGCTCTATCACCAGTTCGCTGGCACACCGGTCGCTCCCAACAGTACGACCAGTCTGGAGCAGGCAATGGCAGATTCAATCGAGAACCAACCACACTGTGAGGCGGTATCAGTGGAGATATTCGACGACCGCGTCGCCGACGATATCGACCACGCGAACGGATACACCGAACTCACCGGCTCACTCATGCAGGTCGAAATGCGCATCTCCTACGGCGACACCACTGCCCGCACCCGAATGGAGATGGAAGAGGGGTATCCCCGAATGAAACTCGTGACAGTCGGTGACTGAATTTCCTGGCGCTCGAAGACCGCTGTCTGCCTGCTGTGTCCGGTTTTTGTGTGTGAATCAGCACGTGTCTCCAGTGATCAAACCGGACTGAAACTAAACGGGAATACGCCACCGAATCCGAATTAGAGGGCGCGTACCCTCGGTCTTTACTTTCGCCGCTGGGCACTTGTTTAAGTTACCTCAAGACGGATACACTGTATGAGTCAGGCGACATTCGAGGATGATGACTTGTTTGGGGAGGCAGCCGAAGAAACCCGCGCTGAAGTTGAAGAGGGGCTTGAGGCGGCTCGCGCAGAGCTTCCAGCGGCTAATGACATCTGGGACACTGATGCTGACAACGTGTTGGGCGCACTCAACGGGCTAAAGTCGGCGCTCGACATCGGTGACGCCACCGAACAACTCCGTCAGGCGAAAAAGAGCTACGTGCTCGGAGAGCGAGCAGACGCGTTCGAGGATGCCGCTGATCTCGAAGCCGAACTCGCAGAAGTTGAGACGCTTCTCACGACGATTGATCAAGCCAGCGACCATGCCGGAGATCTCGCGACGACAGTGCCACAGCTTCGCTCTGATCTAGAAGAAGTTCACGAGGATACCGAAGATTCTGGCGACTAATCCCGTATCCGATCCGGATTCTGATTCTGATTCTGAGCCGGTTCTACCCGGAATCACACTACACTACCCCTTCTCCTCTCTTTTATGCCTCTCATCGCTCGGTTTCTCTGTCGTCTCTCGATATCTCTCGTCGACAGTATAGATAATTTCTATTCTCTCGGTATCACACAGTTAATCGGCCGAGTTGAGCCGCCGCAAGTTTGTGAGTTCTTACTGGATCAAACTGCAGTCTGGACAGACGATGCGTGTCTCTCGGGTGAGTCACCGGGATATCACCCATTCAGACAGATTCGGGCGTACAGACAGCGATAGATTCGAGATCAGTGATTGAGTGGTGATACTGTAGTCGATTACTCTCGGTTAGCGACAGCGAGAAGAAGTCGGTCGAGGCCTGCTCCAGCCAAATCGAGCAGTTTAGATCCCCGCTCAGCATCTCCTTCAGACGGATCTCCGACGACGCCGTTATCCGTGAACTCGTCGGAGTCGTGTGCCAGATTAACGCCACTTACCCACTCGCCCCAGTGGTCAGCAGCTCCCGCCTGCGCCAGTTCGATCCGGTTTTCTCGAACCAGCTGCGGAGTCGTGTGCCTGAGAAGTGCCGTCTCCAGTGGCCCAGCATGCCCCATCTCTCCACTGTGATCACCGACGCTCTCGAACCAGGTGAACGCGACCGCGTATATTTTTGTCTCACGGGACAGTTGCCGGGTCACTTCCGCCAGCGCCTCTGTGTTCCCGCCGTGACCGTTCACGAAGATGACCGCCTCGATGCCATGGTGCAGGAGTGACGTAGCCACCTCGCGGACATACGACCGGAAGGTATCTGGCGATACCCACAGTGTCCCGTCGAAGGTCCGGTGTTCTTCGGCGATCCCGACCGGGATAGCTGGTCCAATCAGTATTTCAGCGTCGTGACGGTCGACGCCCGCCTGCGCGACAGACTCGGCGTTGAGAGTGTCCGTCCCAAGCGGTGCGTGTGGGCCGTGTTGCTCGGTACTCCCAACTGGGATTACTGCCATGCTCGCGTCGCTGTCGCGCACATCCGTCCACGTCATCTCCGTTAACTGCATACTGAAGAACCGATGTCGCCGTTCTTCAACGTTTTCGAGTGGAGTCCCGCTCTTCACCGAGACCCCGGCAAGCGAGCCGGGAGTGGTCAGTTAGCTACCAGCGGCTGAGGTTGTGGGCCCGCGCGCTGGTATCACTGTGAATTCTTAGACTCTCTCTTCGATCCTCTCTCAGGGGTCGTCGAGACCTTCGATTCGGTGGCGGTGTCGAGGATCCATTCGGTGACGCAGACAGTAGGGTGAACTCGCCAGCCCACCACTAAACGAGTTGATCTAAGCGAGACGGATAATCCGGGTCACATCGCGATTTGCTGGAGAGGCACAACCCGAGACGGCGCCTATCGACAGCAGACATCAGTTCCGAGTCCACGTTTTCGGGTGGACAGATCACGAGCCAACCGATGGATACGAGAACTAATTTGCCGATACTAGCTCTGACAGCAGACCGGCTTCGAGAGTAGGGTCGAGTAAACTGAACTGGAGGGTGCCTCGTCACCAGGGGCCGATCAGTCGTCGCTCGCCTCGGTTCGCGCCCGTCGTTGTGCAGCCCGCTGAATGAACTCTTCGGGGAGTTCGTCAATCTCGCCGGCCTGGACGCCCCACAGATGCGCGTAGAGGCCGTCGTTCCCGATGAGATCTTCGTGTGACCCTCGCTCGGCGATTTCTCCGTCCTCAAGCACGAGAATCGTGTCGGCATCTTTGATCGTCGAGAGTCGGTGAGCGATTGCGAAGGTCGTCCGATTTGCCGTCAGATCGTCTATCGACCGCTGGATCAGCATTTCTGTTTCTGTATCGACGTCAGAGGTAGCTTCATCTAGGATGAGAATCTCGGGGTCTCTCAACATCGCCCGGGCAATCGCGAGACGTTGTCGTTGTCCACCCGATAGTTTCACTCCACGCTCTCCAATCTCGGTGTCGTATCCGTCTGGGAGGTTTTGGATAAAGTCGTGCGCCTCGGCGGCTTTCGCGGCTTCGATGACCTCCTCGTGACTGGCGTTGAAAGTGCCGTATCGAATATTCTCCTCGACTGAGCCAAAGAACATGAACGTATCTTGGCCGACATATCCCAGACTTTGCCGTGCAGATTGAAGAGTGATTCCGCGGAGGTCTTGTCCATCGATTTTGATCGCGCCGTCGTCGACATCGTACATTCGCAGTAACAGCTTGAGGATAGTCGACTTACCAGCACCTGTCGGGCCCACAAGAGCCACGGTCTCGCCGCCCTGGACTTTGAAGTCGATATTCTGGATAATCGGCTCGTCATCGTATCCGAAGCTCACGTCCTCGTAGACAACATCTCCATCGTCGACGACCAACTCAGACGCCTCGGGGTCTTCTGCCAGCCGATTCGGCTCGTCCATCAGTCCAAAAATCCGCGCAGACGAGGCTCTGGCACGCTGATACATATTGATAATCTGTCCGAACTGGGCCATTGGCCAGATGAATCGCTGGGTGTACAGAATAAACACCACGAACATCCCCACAGAGAGGTCACCGCTGAAAAACAGCGGTGGGGTGTCCTGAAACACCCAGAGCCCGCCGATGATGAACGTCAACACGAACCCCACACCCGCGAGAATCCGCAGTGCGGGGAAGAACTTGATCCGGGTTCGAATCGCGTCCCAGTTGGCATCAAAGTAATCCAGCGAGACATCGTCAACACGGTCAGACTCGTATTCTTCGGTATTCGAGGACTTGATTACTTTGACACCGCCGAGATTGTTCTCAAGCCGGGAATTGAGCTGTCCGACGGACGAGCGCACTTCCGCGTACTTCGGCTGGATGATCGTGATGAACAGGTACGTCGTCGCTGCGATAATCGGGATCGGAAACAGCGCGACGATCGCCAGTTGCCAGTTGATCCAGAGCAGCAGTGCCCCGATACCGATGACCATCACGAGCATCCGAAACAGGGAGTTCATCCCATCGTTGAGGAACCGCTCGAGACGATTCACGTCGTTCGAGAGAATCGACATCATCTCTCCGGTCTGCTTATCCGCAAAAAAGTCCATATTGAGCCGCTGCATTTTGTCGTAGGTATCTGTTCGAATATCGTGTTGGATCTCCTGTGCGAAGGAATTGAACCCCCAGTTGCGAACCCAATGGAACAGTGCTGCGAGCCCGAACGCCCCAGCAATCACGACGATCACGAACCAGAACTGCTCTGTCTGTGTCTCCGGGAGCAGTGACTGGGGCAGCACCACCAGCGGAACTTGCTCGCCGAAAGCGCTCTCTCCGAAAATCGTGTCGATTGCGATCCCGAGCATCAGCGGAGGGAGAAGATCTAGTACCCGTGCAGACACACTCGCGACGACGCCAACGAAAAATTGAGCGGCATTCGGAATTCCATAAACGCGGAACAACCGCCCCATTGGGTTTTCGACGTTGTCCCGTTGTTCTTCGAACGGGTCGTCTTCGTCCCAATCTACATTACTCATCAATATATAGTCGCTGACGCTCGCACATGAGGGTTTCCTTCGGGCTGGAACAGGCCGCTTGCTGCGTGTTAGCGATCGATATTCACCGTATCGCCCTCGGAGATTCCGTTGTCGTCAGTGAAGCCGACAGGGACTTCGAGGACGAACTGGCCCCGACCCTCGAATTGGCCGTCGTCATCAGGGTGAGCCCGATGAATCGTCGTAATCTCACTGTCAGAGCTAATGAAGACAATTTCGATTGGAAACGCCATTTCACGCATCACGTACGCGTACTCGTCTGGCTCGTCGTGGACGAACAACATCCCCTCGTCGGCCGCCAACGACTCGGTCTCTGAGAGCCCTACGTACTGTTTGTACGTCGTATCTGCTATCCGAACGGTGACGGCAGATAACTGTGCACCTGTGTCGCCGTCCTCGATGGTTATCGTCGTCCGCTCGTATCCGGTCACGACGCCCTGTTGTAGCATTACCCCGCCGAGAATAGCCCCAATCAACACCACACCAATAACCAGACGTCGACTCACGAATCCGTATTCGTGCCCGCAAACATATCTCCATTGAAGACGGAAACCGTTTTCTGCCCGGATAGGCTCTCACCCATGCAGGGCTCGTGGTCTAGTTGGTTATGACGCGTCCCTTACAAGGACGAGGTCGGTGGTTCAAATCCGCCCGAGCCCAGTTAGCTTCTGAACGCTTCTTAGCCGACGTGTATCGCCAGATTTGAACTCCGAACCCGTCGACTTTGAAATTCGAGAGTTTCCGTGTCCTCCGAGTGACCGTGTCGTATCAGTCTCTCTCGGCTCTATTGAATCCGCATACAGCGACGGGGTTCATTGTTTGAGGGTTCGTTCGACGTTGTAGACTGCCG
>JAQCMZ010000315.1 GCA_028274825.1 Haloferacaceae archaeon | reverse complement strand
TTTACTATTATCGCAGTGTTCAAGTCCAAATGTGTGGCCGACCTCGTGGACAATCTCTTTGCGAACGCGGTCAGCAAACACGGCACCAGAGGACTTCGCCGAGATGCCGCCGTCAGAAGAAGTCTGGAGTCGATACGTCGAGATGACCGATCCTCTGCCATTGAGATACGCCAGTCCGAACACGTAGTTTCGACGGCGATAATACAGATCGCGTGGTGTGACGCCGACATTTTTTTCACCGTCGCCAACACGCCCCACGAGTTCGATAAAGTCTTCAGCCCGGTACTGATTACGACCGGAATCGTACGCACCTGAGGGGATAGATTGCTCATCGTGGACGGTGACGTTACAGTCGTACACCGACCGGAGGGCGCTCGAGGCTTCCCGCTTTGCACGGGCGGTGACATCCCCCACAGGCACGATGTCAACGAGCATAAACAATGTTATGACCGGGCAGTTTCTAAGTGTTCCGCTGAGAAACCGCACGCAGAAGCTCCCATCATGTCCCCAGATGTAGCACAGTCACGGGCTGCGGTCGTTGAGCAGTTGAAAAAGTACCGTAAACTTCTCGAGATTGGAATCGGGAACAGACCAGCGGTGGCAGCCGCACTCGCGGCTGAAGGGCGAACCATACGAGCAATCGATATTGCTACCCCCTCGAAGGCTCTTCCTGAAGAGGTCGCATTCGAGCAGCGCAGCGTCCACGACCTCGTCACAGACGCTAGTAATCGAGGGCCCGCACAGACATATCACGTCAACGCAGTCTACGCGTTCAACCTGCCTGCAGAGTTGCAGTCAGCGACGGTACAAGTCGCCACCGCGGCAGATGCAGACTGTCTGTTCACGACACTCGGGTTTGAATCGCCGGTAATCGACGTGACCTCTCTGACCGTCGGAGAGGCAACGCTGTATCGCCCCGCCGGCACCCAGAAGTGAGACCGGTTCGACCGGGCTTCACTCACGATCACCCCTTCCAGTTCGTCTTGATACGGGAGTCTAAGACGGTGTGCAGTCATCGTCGTCGAGGTCCCGGTCTTCGTGCCTGTCTCAGTCTTCGATTTGTCGAGACTCTATCGTCGTAGCTCATCCCGGCACCAATCACGGGAGATGACGGTGAACAGCGGTTGGATGAGGTAGCTCACGGGTGAAGGTAATGCTGCAGTGGTGTGAGGCGAGTGCTCGGGGTGTTCGTGGAAGTTACGGCAAGACCCGACCGTCTGGGTATCAGGAACTCCGTCTCTTCGGAGTGGATGGAGGCTCACAGACTGGGCTGTGACGGTATCGCCCGGTTCGTGGCGCGCGACTCGTCAACTCTAGCAGGTATTTTGTATCCACTCCGCAAAAAACGCGCTATTCACTCCAGCACGTCCTGGCAGTCTGGCCAGATACAGCCAGTGTTGTCCCTCCGAGAGAATCCCCGACCGTGGAGAGACAGACCCTGTCCGGTCGACGCGCCCGGTGCGTCCGGGGTGAGAAGGCCCGATTACCCGAGTTAGACACCGCTGAATCCCAATTGAGAGTCGGTGCCAGACGGTGGTTGCTGAATCGCCCACCTGGACAAGAGCATGAGCGCCGAGGACACACGTAGTTGCAGACGGTCACACTCGGGGACACTCCGGATCTCACTCGGAAGAAACCCGAGCGCGACGGATTTTTCCCGAGACCAGTCTCTACAAAAGTATGGACGTAGACGCGGTCGTACTGGATATCGACGGGGTGCTCGTTGACGTGGCAGAGTCGTATCGCCGGGCGATTATCGACTCGATTTACACCGTCTACGGGCAGACTATAGAGCGTGGAGACATACAGGCGTTCAAAAACGCCGGTGGATTCAATAACGACTGGGAACTGACTGACGCGGCGGCGCTGTATGTGCTCGCCACGAAGGAGGGTGTCGAGATGTCCGTCACCGAGTTTACCGATGCGATTGCCAATTTCGGTGGAGGAGTCGAAGCTGCACATGCGGTCGTCGAGCAGTTCCCTCGACAGGTCCACACCCGGGTGAACGACATGTGGGATCACGACCGGCTCCGAAATGTGTTTCAGGCACTGTATCTCGGAGCAGATCGGTATCGGGAGTTAGAAGGAGACGAACCACCGGTCGACGCGTCAGGATATATCGAGAATGAACCGGTTCTGGTAGACCCCGAGACTCTCGATCAGTTGTGTTCTCGGTACAGTGTCGGTGTCGTGACTGGCCGACCGGTGGGCGAAGCTGGGATTGCTCTCGACCGAGTGGGCCTGTCACTCCCCGAGAGTCGCCGGTTCACGATGGACGATCCCGAGCCCGGGAAGCCAGCTCCTGATGCGCTGATCACACTCGCAGGGCGTGTCGGAGCCGATTGTATCGCGTTCGTCGGCGATACACTAGACGATGTCCGGACCGCTAGAAACGCGACCGAGACCGATTCTGAGCGGGTGTATTATGCAATCGGCGCGCTCAGTGGCGGCCTCACGGGTGATGACGGTCGCCAGAAATTCGTCTCTGCAGGCGCCGATGGCGTGATTCCGGGGATTAATGCCTTGCCAGGGGTTCTCGATTAGACGACGCTTTCCGCGAGGCAAAAAATACGCTCCCGTTGTTGTCGAAAAACTCATTCTCAAGTTGAAGAGTGACCTGGCCAACCGTTCTCACTGTCTGATGTGCGCACCCCAGGATATCCCCTTTCGGTTGGTGACCCTTGTCAGCAACCCACGGCTGTAGTAGTTCACAGCCGGGTTGGATATCCTGGATGGCAAAAACAGGAGAGACGCATTCTTCGGCTATCTCCCGTCTCGGGCCACTGAGACGGTTCGTCAATTAGTAAAGCCGTGGGCAGCCGCCGTGTCTCTCTGTGGACTGGCCCCGGACATGCTCTCCAGACACTCGCGTTTAGGACCTGTCGAGAGGCGATACTGACCGCTCACGCAAGGCTTAGAACACGGGGGACCCGATGAGTCGTATGAAAATCGGGATACTCGGCGGGACCGGTGATTACGGAGAAGGTCTGGCGCTGCGGTGGGCGCGTGATTCCTCGTACTCGATAGTGATCGGTTCTCGACACCCGGAGAAGGCCGAATTGAAAGCCGAGGAATACGAAGATGAGTTGCGTAACCGTGGAACCGAGGTGTCGATCGAGGCGATGGAAAACGCCGACGCAGCCGCGAGTGCTGACGTGTCTGTACTAGCAATCCCCCCATATCACGTCTCAGACACTGTCGAGGAGATCAGCGAGAGACTCACCGAGGGGGATATCCTCGTGTCGCCTGCCACAGGCATGAAACGAGACGAAGATGGATTTCACTACCACCGGCCAGGCGCCGGGAGTGTCACCCGGGTGGCAGCCGATGCGGCTCCCGATGATGTTCCCGTCGTCGGCGCCTTCCACAGTCTCGCTGCCGGTCGACTAGCAGATCTCGATACCGATCTCGGGATCGATACGCTGCTATTGGCTGATGATGCGGAAGCGAAAGAAACTGTCCGGCTACTTGCAGAGTCAATCGACGGGATTCGCCCACTGGACGCCGGGGGGATTGCAAACGCTGCAGAGGTAGAGTCGATCACACCGCTACTGATCAATATCGCACAGAACAATGAGGGACTCCACGATCTCGGTGTTAGATTCGAGTGAACTACCCCGCCCTACTCAGCAACGCTTCGCGTTGCTTGCTTGAGGGCGGGGCTTCCTGTTTCGACGACGCGGTTTGCAGACACTGACCGTGTATCCAGAGTGACCGCAGTCTCCACGGGCGTTCCTTCGGAGTGAACCACTCCTCGTTTCTCCAGACCGCGCGACAACACGTTCA
>JAQCMZ010000314.1 GCA_028274825.1 Haloferacaceae archaeon | reverse complement strand
TTCGGGATCGCCCTTCTTCGAGCCGACCGGTTCGACGCTCGGCTGTTGAATCCGCGACAGAAGAGTGAGTGAGTATGAACGGACACAAGTGTTGACATCCTCCTCCGCGTTCACGCGGCCGAATCCCACCGCACCGCTGGGTTGGGAGTGGCAGGGTTGCAGACTCCCAAGCCAACACACCGTTGGAATCGGTGAGCGACCGGTCACTGGGCAGTCTCCTGGGAGTGGCCACCCCGGGACTTCTCTCCGTTGTCGGACTCGGATTCCCAGTGTTGTGTTGGCCACAGGGAGTCCAACAGACTTCGATGGACTCGGAGTGACTTTCTCTGCGAGTATTTGCCCGATGGTTGGTGTGTGATTCCCACAGTGGGGCTCACTCTGTTTCCAGTCTGGGCGGACACTCGAACCGCCAGTTGTCGGGCACTCGGCTACACTGGGGTCGTCCCCAGTGCGCCGGCGCTTACAGAGACGGTGTTTCGGAACAAACCCGGTCGGGAATTGCCGCTGTGACGGCGCGTATCCACGCCGTGAACGGCGTGGGAGTGCGCCTGTTCCGCCTATAAGCCGGCCCGCGAAGACCCGGACGATTCGGCAGCACCTGCGGGCCGCCCGTGCCCACTGTGCGAGACTCCGATGTACCACCGTCACTGCAAGTACGTCTGTCCGGTTCATGGAGTTGTCTACAGGCGGAGCAGGCCGAGTGTGAGGGGTCGGACGGAAATCGAAGAAGAGTGATGACGAGAGACTGCGTCTCTCGAAGGATGACCCCGAGGGTGAAGGCCGTCGAAAATCTTCACATTCCTTCAGCCATACTCCCACATTAACGACCAGAACCAACCCTCAAAGCATGGTGTTGAACAGCTCAACGCCTTTGCTTGTCGTTTGTCAGGTCTGGAACTGTGGCCCCTCTCACAATCCGCTGCTATGGTGGTGCGACGGGGGTTTCAACGGGCGGAGTGAAGCCGCCGACCTCCACGGACTCCTCGCGGAGTTCGGTAATTCCAGCTGACCCCTCACGGGGAAGCTCGGAGGGAATTACAGTCACATGCGGGACGCGGTGCCGACCCAACACGGTGAAGCCTCGGGGCTCGTCCCCGAGGGACTTCACGACCGTAGCGATACCTTCTATTAATGTGTCGTAACCGCGGCGCGTCGGTATCGGCACAGCCGACACAGTGTCGATAACCTGTCCAGAGTAACGGCTCTACCGGCACACCGGCAGTCGGTGAGATGGGTCAGCTTATCGCCAATTCGAGCATACAAGAGCTAATCGCATCATGTGCGGCCGATACTCAAGCCGAGAGCGTTCGTCTTGCGGTAATGTATCAGGGATTTGGCAATCGGACCAAACTGTCTAAGAGCGAACTGTTATTGCATTCGCGTACATACGGTGAGTTAACATGAGCGGCCCGCTTTTAATCCGTCAGCGCACCACGGCGGGGCAGACATGATTGACGACGACAAAATCGCGCGGAGCAAAGCAATCCAGCGGCGCACAGGCAAAACGTTCCACGTTGCCACTCGGCTGCTTCCGGAGCGTGTGCGCAATCCGACCTACGTGTTGTACGCGTTCTTCAGGGTTGCAGACGAAGTCGTCGACGATGTCGACGGCACCCCCCCGGAGGAGCAGCGCGCCGAACTCGAACGGATTCGGCGTCAAGTGCTGGGAGAAGAGCCAGCAAGTGATGCCGTATTAGATGCGTTCGCAGAGGCTCGAAGCGAGTACGACATCGCTGAAGAAGATGTGAACGTATTTATCCATGCGATGGTGTCGGATATCGACACCTCTCGATACGATACTTACGACCAACTGGAGACGTATATGGACGGATCCGCCTCGGCTGTCGGTCGGATGATGACTGTGATTATGAATCCCGAAAACGAACGGAAGGCACTCCCACACGCGACCGCTCTGGGAGAGGCCTTCCAGATGAGTAATTTCCTTCGGGACGTGAGAGAGGATATCATCGAACGAGACCGTATCTATCTTCCCGGAACGACTCTCGAGAAACACGGTGTCACAGAAGAACAGATTCAGGAGTGCCGGATGAATGAAGACTTCGCGGCAGTCATGCGTGACGAGCTGGCTCGCACTGAACGGCTCTACGAGAGAGGTGTCGCCGGTATCAAATTCCTTCCACCAGACTGTCAACTCGCCGTCCTCTTGGCCTCGGTTCTGTACGTCGACCACCACCGGCTGATCAGGCGCCGTGATTATGACGTGCTCTCAGCGACTCCATCGCTATCGACCCACCGAAAGTTGTGGTTACTCGCGAAGACGCGATACAAGTGGGCTTGGAGTAACGACCCTGAAGCCGTCTTTCGAGATGTCGCGAGCGGGTTCGACTCAGACCCGCCTCGCCGCGGTCCGGGCCCGACCGAACGCCCGACAATTCAGTAACCCGAGTAATCGCTGGCTCGTCAAGACTCTCTCGATTGAAACAGCGTCACCATCGAGTGATCTTGTCTGATATCGTCTGGGCCCGATATCATCACCTGACCGACAGAATTCAGGAGGGGGCTGAACCAATCGGGGTCTATCTGTAGGTGTTCTGTGGCGAGGTTGCTCAGGCGCCGGTAGTCGAGGACGCACTGAAACCAGAGTGTAGACGGGTCACGCATGGATGTTATCATCTTCTGACAGGATGGCGATGGTACTTTGACGATGAGCCGTTAGTTAACTGCAATGGCGGATACCGATATTCGATTGTCACCCGACATGCAGCCTCACGTCTGCGAGAGTTGCCGCGTGTGGGTCACGGAGATTTGCACACGAGCCATCCTCGACGGGGGTGTACTGGCGTCTACACGGAAGCGGCGACCGAAATCCAGGAGACAGTTCAATGAGCGCTGACACGCGGTTCCTCCTGATCGGTGGGACGACCGAAACCGGAAAGATATCGGGGATCAGTGCTGCCGCTGCCACTCCAGAGATGGTAGAACACACCCCGCCAGCGGATCTAGAGATTGTCGAACACGGCCAGCCGGTGCGGGCGCCGACAGCGCCTGCGAGCCCATCAAGATGTTCAACCCCAGCAATCATCACCCGCGCTTGTGCGGAGTTGGGCGATTTCGAGATTGACTCCGTGGCCGCGGGGACCGCATACCTACCGGCGCCACCGGTGGTACATCTCGGCGGCCAGCCAGGCGGGGATATCAGAGACTCCGAGCCGGTGACTGACGCGGAGGCTCTTTACACTGCCGGAGAGGACTTAGCATCAGACCCCGTCGCCGAAGAGGTAGTCATTGGCGAGACGATTCCCGGAGGGACGACGACTGCGTTAGCCGTGTTGACCGCGCTCGGAGAGCGGGCAACTGTCTCGTCTTCACTCTCGGAGAATCCGGTCGAACTGAAACGTGAGGTGGTGGAAGCGGCACTGCTCGAGGCCGATCTTCAACCAGGGGAATTGGCCGGCCAGGCTCGTGAAGCAATCCGCCGGGTTGGCGATCCTGTGTTGGCGACAGTGGCGGGATGTATTACCGGCGCTACTGCCGTCGGATCCACCGTGACACTCGGGGGTGGGACACAGATGGCGGCTGCTGCCGCACTAGCCCGACATGCAGGTGTCGAACAGGAATTACAGTTAGCCACCACGCCGTATCTCGTGGCTGACGAGAGTGCTGAGATCGAGGCGTTAGCCGAGGACCTCGAGATGGAAGTCACCGTCACCGATCCAGGATTCGACAAGTCACTACACAGCAGCATGAGTGGCTACCTCGATGGCGAGGTGAAAGAAGGTGCAGGGATGGGCGGCGCACTCGCCCTGCTCGATAGAACAGATGTATCGATGGGTGAATTACGAGACCGGGTCGGCACGCTCAGTGATCAGCTCCTCACGGTGGCACGATGAGGGGCCTGGTGCTCGCAGGGACGAGTTCGGGTGTTGGGAAGACAGTCACCACGCTAGCGGTCGGGCGGGCTATAGAAGCTGCAGGAGCCGACGTACAACCGGCAAAAGCAGGGCCAGACTTCATCGATCCAAGTCACCACACAATCACGTTCGGCACGCCCTCACGGACACTTGATGGCTGGCTGCAAGGCGAGACGGGAGTCCGCCGGAACTACTCTCGAGGGACTGGTGACGTGTGTCTCGTCGAAGGGATGATGGGGCTGTACGACGGCAAGGTACAGAGCACTGCTGCCGTCGCGGAGACGCTGGGCCTGCCAGTAGTGCTCGTGGTCGACGCAAGCGCTGGGATGGAGAGTGTGGCGGCGACGGCGGTGGGATTTGAAGAGTACGCTAACCGGATCGGCCGCGATATCGATGTCACGGGAGTCATTGCACAGCGGGCCCACGGCGGCCGCCACGAAACGGGGATTCGAGACGCCCTTCCGGATTCGCTGACGTATTTCGGTCGGATCCCCCCGCGCGACGGCTTGGAGATTCCCGACCGCCACCTCGGACTCGAAATGGGAGCAGAGTCCCCACTGGACCAGCAATCGATTACCGCCGCCGCCGAGACAATCGACGCCGAGCGACTCCTCGAAGTGGCCCGAGAGCCGCCAGACCCAGCCACTGCTGTCGAAGAGAGGCCAGACACCGAGTTCTCACCCCGAGACCCAGTACAGAGTGAGCCGGACAGTCACGCATCGACCGTCGCCGTCGCACGCGATCACGCGTTCTGCTTCAGCTATCCGGCAACACTTGAGCGACTTCGAGAGCTGGCGGAAGTGGTGACGTTCTCGCCGGTCGACGGTGAGACACTCCCCGCGTGTGACGGCGTCTACCTTCCGGGCGGGTATCCAGAACTCCACGCTGACGAACTGACAGACAGCCCCGCGATTGGCGATATCGCAGCGGCCGCTCGCGAGGGGCGTCCTGTACTGGGAGAGTGTGGTGGGCTGATGGCACTGTCTGAGACACTGACAACAGCCGACGGAACGCAGTACGAGATGGCCGGAGTCCTTCCGGCAGCGATTCAGATGGCGGACCGGTACCAGGCACTCGATCACGTCCAACTCGAGACGCGGCATTCGACACTCACCGCCGACGCGGGTGAGAGCCGTCGTGGACACGAGTTTCACTATTCGACCGCGAGTGTCGCGTCTGACGCACGGTTCGCCTTTGATGTCGCCCGCGGGACGGGGATCGACGGCGATCACGACGGCCTCATCGAATATCAGACACTTGGAACCTACTGTCATCTTCACCCGGAAAGCGGCGCGATAGACGCGTTCGTGGAGCGATTATGACGTGGAGCCAGGCGCCCGAATTAACTCACAGAGACCGCATTTCGCGCGTCACAGTCTCACGCGCAGCCACAGACCACTCCGTGATTACCCGATCCCGGGTTGAACACGCACTCACAAGCCAAGCCGAGAAAGCCCCATCTCGCCTGAGGAGACATTCAGAACGGAGGCGTCTCAGGTGAGCGTGACCGCAACTGCGGCGGTCGGGATCGCCGCGGCCAGTGATCTCCTGTTCGGAGAGTTCCCCGAACGGGTTCACCCAGTCGCCGTGTTCGGACGGGTCGTCAGCCGGTTCGACCGAGCGTGGGAGGCGCCGCGGATGGTTGGTGTTCTCCTGGCCGGTGTCTTCCCGATAGCGGCTGCCACGACCAGTTGGGTCGTCGTCGCTCTCGGGGAGAAAGTGTCGCCGCTGCTGGGAGTCGCTATCGCAGGGGCTGTGCTGTTCGCGACGATGAGTCTGCGGATGCTGGTGTCGGTGTCGACGGCCGTGATCGACCAGACTCGAGACGAACTCGATGCAGCTCGCGACCACGTCACAGCGTTAGTCGGCCGGGAGACAGTAGGGCTCTCTGGAGCACATCTTCGAAGTGCGGCCCTCGAAAGTGCCGCAGAAAACCTCGCGGATGGACTGGTCGCCCCGCTGGTCGCCTTCTCACTGGGGGCGACCATCTCGCTGAGCGCAGGCGCCGCCGCGGCCGCGTGGGTGAAAGGCGTCAACACGCTCGACTCGATGTTGGGATACCAGTCGGAGCCGCTAGGCTGGGCCAGTGCACGACTCGACGATATCGTCATGTGGCTTCCTGCCCGAGTTGCCGCCGGCTGTCTGGCAGTCGCAGGCCGGAGTCTGGGAGCGCTGTCACGCGCTCGGCAGTGGCAGGCAGTCCCGGCCTCACCGAATTCTGGATGGCCGATGGCGACGATAGCGACGGTGACGAACGTGCGCCTGGAAAAACGGGGAGCTTACACGCTCAATCCAGACGCTAATCTTCCGACGGTCCAGCAAGCCCACCGTGGTGTCCGTACAGTGGCACTGGCTGGAGTGTTGGCGGTCGTCCTGGCAGGGGTGATATCGTGGTTTTGACGGCGACACGCGGGGCACTCGGGTTCCTCTCACGACTCCCGGCGGGACATGACAGTGACGCCTGGCGAGCCTTCACTCACACACCTGTCGCGTTTCCACTCGTGGGGTATCTGCTCGGCGCCGTCTTGGCCGCTCCCCTGCTGCTTCCAGTGCCGGGGATGTCTGTCGCGTTCGTGTTCGTCGGATGGGTGTTTCTGGTGACCGGCATCAACCACGCCGACGGGCTGATCGATCTTGGAGACGCGGTCGTCGCTCACGGTGATGTCGGCGACCGACGAGAGATACTGAAAGACACCTCTATCGGCGCAGGCGGGGCAGTCGCGGCTGCCGGTGTCGTGTTCGGACTCGGGACCGCCGCTCTCGGGATCACCAGATTACCGCCACAAGCGGTGACGCTCGTTCTCGTCGCCGAAGTGGGGGCAAAAGCCGCGATGGCAGCAGTCGTCTGCTTCGGGTCGGCCGCTCACGACGGGCTCGGCTCAGAGTTCACCGGCCATGCCTCGCCAATCTCCGTTACCACTGTGGTATTAGTGATTCTGCCAGTCGCTCTGGTGGGATGGCCGCGTGTGGCCCCAGGGGTCGCGACACTGGTCGCTGCAGGCGTAATCGCGGCCGTGATTCTGCGGTGGGCGACACGTCACCTCAAGGGCGTCAACGGTGACATTCTCGGGGCGACGAACGAACTCGCGCGGGTTGGCGGGCTCCATACGGGGGTGATCGTGTGGACGCTCTCCTGATGTGTGGCGGCAAGGGGACGCGACTCGATATCGACGGTGAAAAACCGCTCTACGAAGTCGGAACCCGTCAGATGATGATCACAGTCCGGAATGCACTCGCTGAGAGCACAATCGACACCGTCCACACTGTCGTGTCACCTCACGTCACTGATACACGCGAGCGGGCGACCCAGCCGATAATCGACGCGCCCGGAGACGGGTATGTCACGGATCTCCAGTACGCCCTCGACCGCGTCGACAGGCCGGTGTTGACCGCCGCTGCAGACCTCCCGCTTCTGGTCGCCGAAACAGTCGATAGGGTCGTCAAGGCTCA
>JAQCMZ010000300.1 GCA_028274825.1 Haloferacaceae archaeon | reverse complement strand
CATCCGCATCGGCTGTACAGTGTGCCCCCAGCCGGGCGAACTGTGCTCAACGAGCATTACCGGAACGGGGTCGATTTCGGACATGGCAAGGGTGACCTTCGGGAAAGCAGCGAGCACATCCTGCTGACGGAGGTGGGACGGCGCTATCTTGAGAGTGCCTATGTCGACGATCCCGACTCGCCAGTCGTCGAGGTCGTCCCCTATTACGAACTCGAGGATGAGGAGACGACCGCCTCAGCGGCAGCAGCAATGGGTACGGATACAGATCCCTTCGATGATACCGTGCGTGGGGCTGAACGCCGTCGGTTAGATGTCGCCGGGCTTGCTGCCGACGGGCGTGTGGTCGTGGGTGTCGAAGCCCAGCGCAGTACGAACGATCTCACAACGGAGGCCCCGGCGGATTTCGACAAACTGGCCGCCTCTGATGTCGAGGAGGCGATCTGGATCGTAATGCGACAGGCCGATGCCCACGCGGTTCTCGAGGCATTGCACGACCCCGCTGCGGGAGCGGCCCGGGTCGAGAAGACCTATGCCGAGACAACGCCACCGCGGCAATTTTCGATCGACACGGCCGGTCTGACCGAGATGTATACGGTGACGTGGCTGCGCAAGCAGCTTCCCGAACCCACGCTCTCATAATCGGATTGAGTTGATATGCTGTTCCAAGACCTCTTTTCCGTCGATATGAATCAGTTTTAGCATCTCATACTGCGGGTCGTTGGCCGCAAGTAGGGTGGGAAAAGAGCGAGAGAGCGCAACTAGGACTGGGGTCTCTCGGGCCGCCTGGCCATGGAGTGTCGGTGACTGTTACCGTCGATGCGTGGTTTGGTCTCAGAGTCGGGAGTGCAGTGGCACCGTGTTGGGCTGTGTCGTCTATCATTTAGCCGATCAACGGCAGGACGTGGGTGTCCACAGTGTGATGTGGCTGAGTCTGTCATCGCTGTGGGAGTCCGATTCTACCATACTCGGAACCATACGAAAGCGTCTGTGAATCTGCTAACCCACAGAAGGCACTCGATTATGAAGCTTCGATAGTGTCTCATGGCAACCGGCTGGCTTGTCTGTGCCGCGACAGTTTCTGGTCCGTTTGGTCACACTGGTAGTACACACAAGATGAATTCAGACGGGGTTGGCTCTTTGACGCCGAGTTTGCGACATCATTTTTCGAACGTCGCTACGACTGGTTATCCGATGTCACTGCCCATGCATACCTAGTCATCTGGTGTTGTCAGCCGTATTTTGACCGCTTGGCCTTTCTGACTATGTTGTCACGGATTCCTCAACGGAGGGTTAGTGTTCTCTGGTTGTCGATTCCGTGGACCAACGGTCGTTGCGACGAGATGTTGTCGCTCGTTTGTAGTTGTCGCTTCACGGTCGTTATAGCCTTCGGGCTGTCGCCTCTGTCGTAGTCATTTCCCCAAAGAGGGAGTTGATGAGTGTCCATATCAATTTCTAGTGTTGTATCCTAGTTCTTTTTCGGGAATATCACTGGCTATGATTACATTGTAAAACTCTAAAACAGTCTAAAAGTCTATTTAACTCGTTCTAAGGGCTTATTCTGATTATGGAATGGAAACATTCCGATATATACTTAATATATCTGCTATTTCCTGTCCCTCCACATGTCCCACTCGCTGCGGAATGTATACTGTCTATTCTCTATGGCCGCGACTGGGGATGTTCTTTGAATGATAACCTCACGACTGCCGAACCAACGGCTCGTACCACTCACGATTCGCTCGGTACCAATCAATAAACTCTGAGACGCCCTCCCGAATCGTATGCGTCGCTTCGTAGTCCAGTAACTCTCCAGCTAATTCGGTATCGGCATGCGTGTGCTCCGAATCAGCATCGTGTCGTTCCTCGTACACCAAATCCAGTTCCGGCGCCAGTTGGTCGCGGATCTCCTCGGCGAGTGTCTTGATTTCGATGTTGTCCGTCGAACCGATATTCACAGCCTGCCCGTCCGCAGCATTTTCCTCTAACAGCGTCACGTTGGCCT
>JAQCMZ010000289.1 GCA_028274825.1 Haloferacaceae archaeon | reverse complement strand
TGGCCACGGGGAGTCCGGCAGACTGCGACAGACTTGGAGTGACTTCCTCTGCAACTGTTCGCCCTCGGTGTTTGGTGTGTGATTCCCACATCGGGCCACACCCTGCCCTGTTTCCAGTGTGGGCGGACACTCGAACCGCCAGTTGGTGGGCGCTCGGCTACACTGAGGTCATACCCAGTGCGCCGACACTCACAGAGACGACAGTGTGGAACAAACACAGTCCGCAATTGGCGCTGTGACGGCGCGTATCCACGCCGTGAACGGCGTGGGAGTGCGCCTGTTCAGCCTATAACAAGCGGATACGAGTGTGGTTGGTGAGCAAAGTCTGCCACTGGCTTCAACTGCGGGGGAGGTCAGCCGTACGCGCTGTCCACGACTTCGCGAATCCGAGAAGCAGTCACTTCGCCGACGCCGTCAACGTCCTGAAGCTCCTCTTCGTTGGCGGTCATCACCTTCTCTACGGTCTCGAAGTGGTCCAACAGTGACTGTGCCGTTATGGGGCCGATATCCGCAATCGATGAGACGACATATTCCTGTTGTTCTGGGAGGGTCTTTGCCGACTTTTGTCCGTGAGCGCTGACAGTCCGGTCGGCGGCTTCCTGTTCACGGCGTGCGATTGTCTCCAGCAGATTGGCGGTTCCGTCCTGGTCGCGAGTCCGGAGCACGCTCACCCCGAAATCGACGGCCAGCGCTGACAGTGCACCGCGGATCGCTTCAGGGTTGATACTCCGTTCACCGTAGAGATCGTGTCCCTCGACGATCACGAGTGGTCGGCTGTACGCTCGCGAGAGGTCTTTCACCTGTGCGAACAGCGAGCGGTCGCCGTCGAGCAGCGAGTCTAAGAAATCGGCAACAGATTTCCGCTCAACAGCGACTCGGTCGGACAACACATAATCACCCACTGCCAGTGTTTCGAGTCTCGTGTAGATTCCCTGGCGGGTTGAGAGGTTCTTGGCGATTGCCGAGTCGAGTTCTCGCTGATCGACTACTATCTCTGTTTCCTCGTCACTGTCAGTCTCGGCCGTTGCAACCACACCCGCGGGCTCTTCCTCGGAGTTGCTCGTGGGTCCGGAATCGCCGTCTCCACTGTCGCCGTCGTTTTGTTTGGCGGCTGGTGTGGTGGCCGTCTCGTCGGGTGAATCAAATTCGGTGAGTCCCGGTTGTTCCGAGTTCGCAGCTGAAGCAGTTGTCGAGTCGTCTCCACCGGCCGGGACTGTTGAGGCGTCATTCGGCTGGTCTGCTGTGTCCCCGCTGTCGCGGGTGTCGGTTGCTTCTTCGTCACTGTCGAAGGTTTCGAGGGCGGATTGTGCGTCATCGAGTTCTGATTCAATCTCGCCAGTGGCACTTTTCAGCTCAGCCAGTTCATCGTGCATCTGCTGTTGGCGGCGACGGGAAATCCAGAAAAACGCCTCGTCTCGGGTGTCTTTTGCCATCAGGACGACGACTTCTCCGTCAGCCTGGCGACCGGTTCGACCTTTCCGTTGAATCGACCGAATCGCGGTCGGGACCGGCTCATAAAAACAGACCAAATCCACTTCGGGAATGTCAAGTCCCTCTTCGGCGACAGATGTCGACACGAGCACATCGAACTCCCCGGCGCGGAACGCATCGAGTGTCTCTTGTTGGTCCGTCTGTGTCATTCCCTCAGACCGTTCTTTATTGCTCTGGCCGACGAACCGCCTCACTTCGAAACTGTCTGAGAGGAACTCGGCTAACGCTTCGACAGTGTCACGCGATTCTGTAAAGACGATCGCCCGTTCACCGCCCCCAATTCCCAGCGTCTGTGCCAGGAGGATCCGTGTCTGAGAGAGCTTTGGGTGGATATCGTCGAATTTCTCGGCAGTTCGCATCGAGCGGCGAACTTTCGGCTCACTAATCAGCCGTTGACTCGCTTTGGAGGCGCCAGACGAGCGGGCGGCCTGTTGTTGCCGTTCGAAATACCGCCGGAGCGATTCCACGCTTTGTGTTTCCACCAGTTCGACTGCACGACGGAGTTTCATCACTTCTGCGTGCGTCGACATCCCCTTGTAGGCGTCCGACTGGTCGTTGTCCATCATTCGTTGGAGCTTCCCACGCATCTTGTTAAGCTCCTTTTGTGAGAGGTCAGGAGACGTTTTCCTGGTCACACCCAGAGACTTCAATTTCCCCAGCCGGTCGGAAATCACATCGTTGAGTGCGTCTCGAATCTGCAGGACCTTCTCGGGGAGTTCGACTTCTTCCCACTGGACATCGGTGTCGTGAGTGTACTCAGAGACATCAGCGTCCTCTTCAGTCATCACATCGACATTATCGACACCGAGATTCTCACAGACGGTGAGAATCTCTTCGGTGCCTCCTCCAGGTGAGGCTGACATCGCCGTCACGAGTGGGTCGTGAGCGTCTGCATGGTACCGTTCCGCGATGTAGATATACGCGTACTCGCCGGTGGCACGGTGACACTCATCAAACGTGCAGTGGACTACCTCAGACAGCGAAATACGATTCCCAACGAGGTCGTTTTCCACGACCTGTGGAGTCGCGATGACGACGCTGGCGTCGTCCCACAGTGCAGCGCGGTCGTCGGGGGCTGTATCACCAGTGAAGACACTGACCTGCTCGTCAGGGATGGTCAGCGCGTCCCGGTAAAGACTGGCGTGTTGCCGGACGAGCGGTTTTGTTGGCGCCAGGAACAGAGATTTTCCGTCCGCATTCGTATCGTGAAGCCGAGCTGCCGTCACCAGGAGGCTCACAGCGGTCTTCCCCAATCCGGTCGGAAGACACACGAGCGTGTGTGTGTCTCGGGCTGTTGCTGCTAGTTCGCGCTGGTACGCGCGATCTTCAAGAAAGTCCTCTTTCAGCAGTGGCCCCTCGACATCAACGGACGCAGCCGTCGTCCCGGACGAAGATCCGGACATGCACTAGTATTCACTGCCAGCAGTCAAAAGGGTTCGTCAAGCTGGGTGGAAGTGGTCGGGATTGTGATTTGACCGGCGATATCACGCGTGATCTGGGTCAGGCACTGTCTCAGGAACCGAGTCCGGAACGTCTGCATCAACCAGAGCAGCCCATTCAGCAACCCGAGAGTCGTCGGAACTGGAAAGCATACTTTTGTATTCGAAAGTATGCCTAATAATTATTATCCCGGATTTGAGATTGCTGGATTTGATCGCGCGGATCTGGCCGACTCGTGGCTGCACGGCTGTTCACTCCAGGTTTCAGACAGGACGGCTGTGGCCCGGCAGAGAAGTCTGGCACTCAACACGGCCTCAGCCAACCCGGAAAGCGTCACCAGATTCCCTGCTTGTGATCAAGCCATGCGACAATAGCGACGTGAGGAAGCGTCATCCCAGCGATCCCAACAAGCGCAACACCCAGCGCGTCCAGCGGCGTGACCACACCTGCGGGGACAGCAATCCCAGCAGCGATGACAACAAGATAGCCACCGAGAGTCAGTGGGGCAGCGTCACGTGCGAATCGGCTGATTGCAGTGCGAACGTCTCCTGCGTCGAGGGCAGCAGTCGATTCAGTGTCGACCAGCACAAGCCGGCCGATATGCCGGAGTGCGTGCCACAGCGCAAAATAGACGCCAATCGCGAAAACCGGCGGGACAAGCAAAAACCACAGCCACAGAACAGCTAGTTCTGCCGCATCGCGGCGAAGTCCACTTTTAGACGCACCGTGGGAGACTCGCCACACGCCTAACAGGAGTGCAATCACCGTCACCATACCCATGACTGTCGCGACACCGATCCGAGTAGCTGAGGTGAATAGCAGATCGAGTCCGCGAGGAGCGACGCCGAACAGCCCTAGAGTTGCCTCAGCGACGAGGCTGAATTCCTCGGGGAAAGATACCAGCGGAACAGCCATCGGGAGACCCCCACGGACAACAACGGCGAGCGCCCGTTCACCTCGAGAGCGCAAGTGAGTAACGCCGCCGAGTTGCAGCGCGAACACGTCACCCTGCCCCCAGTGAATCCACGTGAGAAGAATGAAACTCACGAACGCGACCGCCGGCGCGAGCCACCACGCCACGACGACCATCGCCCCGAGAACGGCATACACAAGACCAACGGCTGCTAGCGAGCGACGAAACGAGATGCTGGCTGTCCTAACCGGGACTAGGTGGTCAACGGCACCGTGTGCCATTCCCGTCACGAAGGTCCCGAGCGCGAAGACGGCGACACCCACCTCGATCGGAAGACGCACGTACAACGGCGTTCCGACTAACAGTATCGCGAGGAGGACTGCTGGATCACGAGCCGTCCACCGGTCGACAATCTGGCCCGCGGTCACCTCCGAAAGCGTCGCTCCGGCGGCGCCGTCACCGTCGGATTGGCTAGCAGCCGACGACTCCACCGCGTCCATACCGGTACACAAGGCGTCACTGGATTAAGTCATATGGATTCTGAACTCGGACAGTGCGGGCACAGTCAAAAGACGGATAAAACCAATACCGCTATCTGGATTAGATTTCACTCACTCGATAGGATTCCTCTCAGAATAGCTATTCCGATTGCCGCACTCGGAATACGGTCCTGTCATAGAGACACTGAATCGAGGGCTTCGGTCTGGCCCTCGGTGAGTAGCTGATCTGGTGTTCCACAGAGATCCGTGCACGAGCGTGTGGCTCGGCCGTCGTGTCGTGTGCTTTCAGGTTGCCACAGAACAACACAGAGCAGGCTAAACTATCGGTCTCACCGCTATTACAGTCTGGTGTCGTAGTGGCACGGGCAGGATCACATCGCGATCGCAGAGACACTCATCCCATTCCACACAACCCCAAGGTGCCCATCTTGTGTGCTCTCACATAATTTTTCCAGGTGCAATCTAACGGCTGCAGCCAGCCAAGAGACGAGAAGTATCGCACACCGTGCTACACTCCAGAACAGGTGGACTCCCGCTTGCTCCGTGTCACTCCTGTGTCGGCAGAATTCGACGCTGTTCGAGTGTCTCTCCGAGCCGAGTCATCGATCCGACAGTCGTGTCACAGACCGGGCGGACAGCGTCTTTCGGCTCGTAACCAATCGAGAGCCCTGCGGCCTCCAACATCGGGAGGTCGTTCGCGCCATCCCCGACGGCAACTGTTCGATCCGGGGGGATGTCAAGATCGTCTGTCAATCTCTCGAGTACGTCGTCTTTGGTCCCGTCGATTAGCGGACCCTCGACATCGCCCGTGATTTGCCCCTCTCCAATCGGCAGTCGATTGGCGACAACCGTGTCCACCCGCGTCCCAGCCCGGTCGAGAGCGCGCTCGACCCCGCGTTCGAAGCCGCCCGTGAGGATGGCGACGTGGTGGCCGGCCGATTGAAGCCGGTCAATGACCGAGCCAGCGCCAGGACGGAGCCGAACACCGCTGTAGGCAGCCTCGGCATCTTCTTCCGTGAGCCCACCCAAGAGATCCCCTCGACGGCGTAAACTCTCAGCGTAACTCATCTCATCGTTCATCGCCCGCTCCGTGATGGCCGCTACCTCGTCGTCAACACTAGCCTGTTGGGCGAGTAAGACCGTCATCTCCGTGTCTGAGAGTGTCCCATCAAAGTCGAACGCGATCAGTCGCATATCCCTGCGAAGCCGTCTTGCCGATTTAACTCTTGCAGTCGGAGTCTCCGTTCTCACGAAGAAGATATCGTCTGTGCGTGGGCAGACAGATGGCGTGCGCCTGCAAAGACCGCTCGCTCCGCGTCACTGCGGTACCCGGTACCGCCGTCAGTGTAGGTTCATCTGGCCACGCCACCGACTCACCCCACTATCGCTCATCCCCTCAAAGTCACTTGGGAGATGTGGAGGCTGGACTGGTCTGAACGGAAGTCTCGACCGTCCGTCGGAGTGTTGTCGTGTCCTGCATCGGGCAGATTCTCCACTCGGCGTCTCTGATCTCGACTCTGGGCCAAAGTGTAGTATAGTATAACAAGATAGTATCTGCCGGCGATCCACTCAATTAAGACATCTTGAATGGGCGCAGGGTGCGCACAGTTTGATAGTAACTGGTGATCTGGGGTGCCGATGGTTTTCGACTCGTAGGCTCCGGCTGTCTCCCGAGAAAGCCACTCGAATCGGTAAGAGAAGACACGAAACGCGATCTATCACAGGGCGAACCGCCACTGTGGCGGGCAGGTGTAGAGAGTTGATTCAGTCATCCCGGCCTGGGTTTGATTGCACAACCGACTGACCACCGCTAGCAGGTTCCGACTTTCTCAGGTGTCCGATTTGAGTCAGACTACGAAACACTCGGTCAGTTCTATCCGTAGAAGGATCATATTCACGTTCGCGTGAAAGCTGTCTCGCTGGGAGCATCATATACTCATAGATTTGCACATGTATAGCTTCTCGATAAGTGTACGAGGAAAGGATTAACCGCTCCGCCGGCTGATACCTCGCTGATGAAAGTGCTGGTGACGGATCCGATTGCGGACGCAGGGATTGACCGGCTTCGCGAGGCCGGCTATGGGGTCGAGATTGGGTACAATCTCGAAGGGAAGGCGTTACTTGAGGCAGTCGCAGACGCACACGCGCTGATCGTCCGCTCAGGGACCGACGTGAATCGGACGGTAATTGAGGCCGCTGAAGAACTCGTCATCGTTGGGCGGGCGGGTATCGGCGTCGATAATATTGACATCGATGCCGCCACAGATCAGGGTGTGATTGTCGCGAACGCGCCGGAGGGAAATGTTCGAGCAGCAGCAGAACACACCGTCGCGATGGCGTTTGCAACTGCGCGGTCGATTCCACAGGCGCACGACCGGCTGACTGACGGTGAGTGGGCAAAAGGCGAGTTTCTCGGCACCGAGATCAATAATAAAACGCTGGCGATCATCGGTCTCGGTCGTGTTGGGCAGGAAGTGGCAAAGCGGTTAGATTCGCTAGGAATGGAGTTACTCGTGTACGACCCCTACATCTCGGCGGAACGGGCCGAACAGTTCGGTGCCCAACTCGTCGAGGGGCTTCAGGAGACACTCGAACGGGCGGACTTTGCGACCGTTCACACACCACTACTCCCGGAGACCGAGAATATGATCGGCACCGAGGAACTCAAGAAACTCGAGGGAGGCTACCTCATCAACTGTGCCCGTGGAGGGATTATCGACGAAAGCGCCTTGGCAGAGGCAGTCGCCGACGAGACCCTGCGGGGGGCGGCGATCGACACGTTTGCCGAGGAACCTCTCGACGCCGGGTCACCGCTGTTGGACGTGGAAAACGTCGTGGTCACGCCACATCTCGGTGCCTCAACGGAAGCGGCACAGGAAAGTGTCGCAATCGACACCGCAGAACAGGTGTTGTCGGCGTTCGCTGACGAGCCAGTGTTGAACGCGCTGAACGCTCCATCAGTCGATGAGTCGGTCTTTCCCCGGATCGAGCCGTATATTAACATCGCCGAGACGGCGGGCAAAATTGCCGCACAACTCCTCGATGAACGCATATCAGATGTCGAGGTCAGCTACGAGGGAGATATTGCCTCCGAAGAGGTTGAACTCGTCACGGCGTCCGCGCTGAAAGGAGTGTTTGAGCCGGTCGAATGGCAGGTGAATGCGGTGAATGCCCCGCAGTTGGCCGAAGAACGCGGGATCGGAGTAACCGAGTCGAAAACCCGGCAGACGGCTGATTTCCGGAGTCTTGTGCGGGTGACCGTCCAAGACGGTGACACAGAGTTAGCCGTCGAGGGAACGTTATTCGCCGGGGAAGATCCCCGAATCGTTCGAATCAACGGTTACCGGGTCGATGCCGTGCCGTACGGACATATGCTGGTCGCGCGAAATTACGACGAACCCGGCGTAATCGGGCTTATCGGCTCCGTGCTCGGAGATCACGACATCAACATCTCCGCCATGTTCAACGGCCGAGAGGCCAGCGGTGGCGAAGCACTCACCGTGTACAATCTTGATAGCGAAGTTCCCGACAGAGTCATCCAAGAGCTCCTCGATGACAACCGGATCACCGAGGTACAGGAACTCGTCCTCGACGGGGATTGACCAAAGCGAGACTGAGATTCGAACGTGTCGGTGTGACCACGACCGAACGTGGAGACAATCGGTCCTAAACCGCCGCGACAACGACGACGGTCACGAACAGTATCGTGAAACTCGGACAGACGGCTCTGAAAGTCTGTGTCATATTGAAGCTACGTCTGGAATTATACGCTGAACAGGCGCAATCCCACGGCCATCAGGCCGTGGATACGCGCCGTCACCCCATGACACAGACCACCGGCTCCGGCACGACTGGATATTCCACAGAGTCTAAACACACCTAACTCGTGACATCCTCCCACGACATCTCGTGGGCTTCCCACGCCCGGTGGGCCGATTTGGGAACGTCCGTTTCCGACCCGACACGCTGATGGGAGTGCCACGCCCCCGCTACTCCTCTCGTGTGACGGACTCGGAGTTCCCTGAGTATGTAACG
>JAQCMZ010000373.1 GCA_028274825.1 Haloferacaceae archaeon | reverse complement strand
TCAGCTACGATGATGTCTCTGAATCGCTCAAACTCGTCGTTGATCGTGTGGGGGACAGCGACCTCGTCGAGCCGTTGTTCGACGAGGTCGCAGAGGAAGTCGGCGAGTCGTGGCGTTAACCGGTGGTAGAAGCCTCCGGCCGTGAGTGTCTTGTCAGCCGTACTGTTGTAGCTACGTCGGAAGGCTGCAAGTGTTCGGCTCTCGCCGATGGCGAAGCCAAACACGAGTGCCCAGACGAGAGCAGGAATCTGAAGTTTACCCTCTCGTTCGACCACGCCGTGTTCCTCGGCGTGGTCTTCGAGCATCGTCGTTGGAAAGAGCGTAGTAATCCGATTCACAATTAGGGATGAGGAGGCGTCTTGAGGCACACGTGCCGCCTCCTCGCTACTCTCTCAAAGATATCTCGACAAGCCGTCGCTGTCAATCGGTTTTACTCTTAGCTAAAGACAGATGCCGTGTAGAACTATGATAATGAGCGGGATATGAACAGCGTGGTGTGGGAGCAGCTACTCAGCGCATTCCTCTGGGGAACTCTGGTGCTGTATGGCGTTGCTTCGGTATGGTGGCTCGTACAGGTATTCGTCCTCTCCTCTGGCTGGCAGGACACTGATCAGACTGAAGTCGGGTTGGACAACATTCAGGTTCGGATTCTCACCGTTGCTGCTGAGGAGACCGTCCAGCTGACGGTGAATTCGATCCCAGAGGGGATCTCTGAGGTGCTTGTCATCGCCGAAGAGGATCTCGATATTACCGGAGCCGACGTTTACGCTGTTCCAGACGAATTTGACTGTGCGGCCCAACGAAAAGGGCGTGCGATTGAGTGGGCACGCCAGAACATCCCTTGTGAGGAAGAGTACGTTCTTTATCTTGATGAGGATAGCTTACTCAGTGGTTTTTCTGGGTTACCAGCAGCAGATATCGTTCAACTCAGCGAGCATCCGCTCCGGACTCACTCCCGACTCAGCTACGTGTGTGAGATATTCCGCATCGGCTTTCAGTTTGAGCAACGGGCCTTTCATCGGATGGCGTATCCAGCATACGCGTGGGGTGGAGCTGTCGCCATTCGCCATGAGTTGGAGAATCAAATCACATGGAACGTCCCATCTATCACCGAAGATACGACGTTTATCTGGCGCGCGGCCGCGCACACTGATATCGACTACCGGCTTGCGACGGTGAAAACACGGAACCAAGCACCGCCGACACTCAGTTCACTGATCAAACAACGCCGTCGGTGGGTTTCTGGGACGATTCAAGATCGAAATCTTCTACCACGGAGGTACCAGCCGATTATTCTCTCACGGATCATAACATGGGCACTGTCGCCGGTCATTCCGTTTTTTGGGATAGCGATATTCGTATTCCCTGAGGCGATTCCATCCTCTCAGGCGTATCTCCTGCTTTCTGTGCTGTTGTTCGGCATCGTCTTTCTGTTTATGATCTTTGGGCTCATCGAGTATCGGAAGTATCCCGAAGCGTGGTGGGCATACCTCGTAGTCACTCCACTTGCAGTGTTAATCCACTCGCTTGGTGCTCTGTGGGGGATTATCCAACCAGTGGATGACTTTGAGGTCACTCAGAAAACAACAGCAGTCGATACAGAGACACTCAAGCAACGCAATCCGGAACTGTCAGAACGCGAGTTTGAATTTGACGATGAAGCAGAGGGGCCCTCCGATAGGGACTGACTACTCCGCTACCCACGCTTCTTCGGAGTCGGCCTCAACACAGTCTGCCTCAGCACAGGTGTTGATCCCAAAAACACCATAGATTCCGCAGGTTCCAGTTATTGCGCTGATAATCAGAATTGCTGCTGATATAGCTAATAGCAACACTGCGACAGCCCCAATTTCGAATGGGAACGAAAAAAACACCCATCCTGCAGCAACAATGGCGGCCGCACCAAACGGTAGACGAAGCGTTCGATCTAATCGGCCGACGTTACGATCTCTGTCGCCCATACTTCCAGTACGTGCTACGTACGGTTAATACATCGCTTTAAAAATAAATATACATTATGTTTTAAGCTGAACTCGAAGACGCGAATAACGATTTTAATCCGAAAATTGGGCGATCAATCTATATACAACACACGCTGTGCATCGTTGAATGGTATTATATGTAATAGAAATAATATTTTGTCTTACTATTCACGGCACAAATTAATGATTTTGTATTAATAGATAGACGCACAAAACCGGATTCGAACCACGGTCGGACGTGCTCGGCTCGCGTCGCTCGCCTGCGCGCGACCTCCCTGCTTCGAATCCTTGTCGCACAGACATGCCTCTCACGTTCGTTCGAGGCAGTATGCGCGGGATCGGATTCGAACCGGAGCGAGACGGTCGCGCTCACCGCGTTCGCGCGCTGCGACTCGCAAGGTTCGAACCGGCCTGCTCGTTCGCTCGCTCCACTGTGTTCCGCTCGCTCACTGCGCGGGACCGGATTCGAACCTCAGTCACTCCGCTACGCTCCGTTCCCTGCTTCGAATCCTTGTCGCGCAGACATGCCTCTCACGTTCGTTCGAGGCAGTATGCGCGGGACCGGATTCGAACCGGCGGACTCCTACGAGACAGCGTCCTAAGCGCTGCGCCGTTGGCCTAGCTTGGCTACCCGCGCGCATCTCCACATAGCGTCGAAGACGGCTAAGAAACTGTCGTTCCAACCGCGTTACAGCGAGAGTGTCGCAGCCGCCACCGTCGACGCCTCCGGCGGCGTTACCCCCTCGCCGACGACCGCCGCCTCAGCGTCAACGGCGCGGTCGGACTCACCGACCACCACCATCGTCGCCTCGGCGAGCAAAGCAGCGGTCACACCAACAACCGTCGCGGGAGCCGCAAGCGGCGTCCGAATCGCCAGCCGCGAGTCGCCATCAAGCGCGAGGGCGTCGGCAGCGTCACCGGCCGCGGCCAGCAGGTCGCGGTGGCTGTACCGCTCGCCGTCGGCGACCAACACCGTCGACTCGGGATCGACCTCGGTTTCGGGAAAGCCGGGGTTCTCGCTCCAGACCTCCTGCTCCCAGTGGGTCGTCGTCGGCGACTCCGGTGAACCACCGTAAACCGTGAGCTTCGAGGACGGCGGGGGATCGTAGTCGGCCTCGTTGGCGACCGGCACCAGCGTCACCCGCGCCTCGGCGGTCGGCTCAAACGTCGCCTGCGCGCCGAGTTGGGCCGCTCCGAGAAACGCCAAGAACGGCTCGGGGGCTGGTGTCGCCTCGATGGCGACCGTCGCCGATGCCCGAACGCCGAGAAACCGCAGGACATTGCCGGATTTGTAGGCGTTGGTGAAAAAATCATGATAGCTCATCTCGCGGTCGCTGGCCGG
>JAQCMZ010000269.1 GCA_028274825.1 Haloferacaceae archaeon | reverse complement strand
AACCCCGATGTCGACGTCGTAAAACACAATACGCGAGTCACCGCGGATAACATTGACAGCCTGATCGCCGAGTATGATTTTGTCGTCGACGGAACAGACAATTTTGCGACGCGATACCTGGTTAACGATGCATGTACGCTCGCGGAAATCCCGTTTTCGCACGGCTCGATTTTCAAGTTCGAAGGCCAGATCACCACCTTTTCGAGTGCCGACGACTCTCCGTGTTATCGGTGTTTGTTTCCTGAGGCTCCGCCCGCTGGCATGGTGCCCAATTGTGCGACTGCTGGTGTTCTCGGTGTCCTCCCAGGGACTGTCGGATGTATCCAGGCGACAGAGACTGTGAAAGCCATCATCGGGGAAGGGGAACTTCTCGACGGCCAGATGGTCTTTTATGATGCTCTCAACATGGACTTCGATACTGTCGAGATCAGTAAAAAAGACGATTGCCCAGTGTGTGGTGACGATCCCGAGATTGACTCTGTCCAGGAAGTTGAGTACACTGAGTCCTGTTCGATCGGTGGAAGTTCCGACGAACCGGAGATGGAAGTCGGCGACGACTGACAGTAACTACCTCGAACAGTTTCACAGGCGTGCCGAAACCTGGCGACACAGCGGTTCCTCTCATCGGGAGGGCTCGTCACAGCTATAAAGACTCATACTGATATCTCTCGGTGTCGTTCGGTGTTGACAACGCTCCTTGTCTCGACTCAAGATACTTTTTCCCGAGAGATCTCCTGTCTCGCCAATCGAGTCGATCTCTGGAATAAAGGGTATACGATGTCGTTCACCCGTGAGACACTTTCGCGAGACGAGTGTCGAGCCAGCCCTGACTCAAAATGTACCTGTTACACGACCCGTATGATCTCTTGATCGAATTGGTCGGAGTCACCACGCCAGCGCCAGGCCCCCACGAACGGATGCCCATCGAGCGCGATGATGACGTACGACCGGTCCGTCCACGTGGCTCGTGCAGCATCGGTCTCACTGGGTTGAGATCCCCCGGCAGGATGGGAATGATAAAACCCGATCACGTCTTGACCGCTGTTTTCGATCTCCTCGACAATCCGGAATTGGTCTTCGGGGCCAATGTAGTAACGCACCTCCGGAACGTCGGCGACGTTTTCCGTTTCATAAACTGATTCGACGACAGATTGTTGCTCGTCGTAGGTGCCGCCTAACACCCCACAGATTTCTTCTCCATCACCCTGGTAAGCATGATATACGATGTCATCATACAAACCCCGCGGAAACTCGATCATACCAGGAGATATCGACTCTGCGAATAAAAAACCCGACTGACTCTGATACCGCCACCCGGATGGGTGTTTCAGGCTGGACTCGCTGTGTGGTGTCTGAATCTTCCCGAGAGGAGACTCAGTTCACCACCTCGTATCCAGACTCTTCGACTGCAGTCGTGAGGGCCTCCAGATTAGCCTCACCGCTCACAGTTGCCGTTCCGGCCTCGTGATCGGCGCTGGCCGAGTCAACACCTGAAACCGCTTCCAGTGTCTCGACAACAGTCTCTTCACATCCCACACACCCCAGTCCGTCAATCGTGAGTTCAAGCACATACTGAATATCTCCCTCCATGACAATCCACGTTTCCCTCGAGAGCACAGTGACTCAGGAGTGTCCTGCTCGATCGCGCTCCACGAGCAGTCTACTGTTGCTCTCTCCAACGTCATCCAAGAGGACGCAACCACCTGACGGTCTCGACTGGCAGATTCTGGGGCTGTCACCTGACGACCTCAGTACAGTCTCGCAACATCGACGAACAAGTGACCCTCGTGACGGTTGCTGTCTCGCAGTGTGTCACTCGACGAGGAGAGTCAGGCAGTATCGACTGACGCATTGTCATCTTCAGTTACAATCGAGCGCTGGCTAAGAGTATTCCACGGAAAGTGACACAGCGCGTTAACTCCCCACGAGTGAACACGTTGGCCTGCGAGTGGCCGTGACAGGCGGCCAGTCTCCTGCAGATGGTATCACCGCTGGGTGAGCTGGACCGACTGCCAGCCCCTTACATCGGGGACGGCTGACAATCGCCCCGCCAGTCGGACACAGGTGGGCTGACTGGACCAATAACGTGGATCCTCATCGTCATACACTGTACGCACGTCCTCTCACGGCTACAGCGTGGGTGTTCGTGCTGGTCCCGCTGTGAGATGGCCGAGTCGGCACGTGTCACACCCGTGCATCATCGAGGGACCCTGAACTGTGACTGTCATTCAATCAGCCGACGAACTGGCCGGGTGACGGCGAGGTGATACTTCTCGTGCGGATCGTACTTTCGGAATGAGAGACTGTTGAGCATGACGGACACGGACGAGCCAGCCATCGCTGCCCCTGCCAGCGCGGGATTCAACAGTCCCAGTGACGCGATTGGGATGAGTACGGTGTTATATCCAAGCGCCCAGAAGAGGTTCTGACGCACTTTAGAAAGTGTCGCGCTCGAGATACGGATAATCTTCAGCACGTCAGCTGGGTTGTCACGCATCAGAGTCACGTCCGCGGATTCGATGGCTACGTCGGTTCCGGACCCGAGCGCGACTCCCACGTGAGCTGCCGTCAGTGCTGGAGCGTCGTTTACCCCGTCGCCAACCATCATCGTACGGCTTCCCTCTTGCTGGATTTCATCGATTGTATCCGCCTTGTCAGCCGGAAGTACTCCTGCGCGGACAGTTTCTTCAGGAATCCCTACTTCATCAGCCACAGCTCGGGCAGTCCCCTCGTTGTCACCGGTCAGCATCGCAATATCGAGCCCGCGCTGATTGAGTGTGGCGACTGTCTGTTTGGCGCTCTCTCGGACGGTATCAGCTGTCGCGATAACGCCGAGTAACTCGCCGTCTAATCCGACCAATATCGCTGTTTTCCCCTCGCGCTCGAGTCGTGTCATCGTTCCTTCGGCAGGATTGGCGTCGATTTCAGACTTCTGTAGAAGCGTTCGGTTGCCGACGATTGCTCGTCCGTTGCTGACGGTCGCACGGACTCCGTGACCAGGAACGTTCTCGAACGCATCAGGCTCTGTCACTCCCAACTCACGCTCTGCGGCCGCGTCGACGATTGCCTCACCCAGCGGATGTTCCGAACCCGACTCTGCATCTGCAGCCACCTGTAAGAGCAACTCCTCACTCCCGGGTAAACCCGACTCCCGCGACTGCGTTTCAGTGTCGGCATCCGGGTCAACGACTCCTCCGTCGGCCATCTGGCCGTCGCCGCCAGGCGCTGGATTTTCATCGAGGTCTGCCGCTGAGATAACATCAGTCACCCTCATTTCGCCGTGAGTGAGTGTCCCCGTTTTGTCAAACACGACTGTCTCGACATTGCGCGCCCGCTCGAGAACGTCTGCACCTTTGAAGAGAACGCCGTTAGTCGCCGAAATCGTCGATCCGACCATCGTCGCTGCTGGAGTGGCCAGTCCGAGTGCACATGGACAGGCGATCAGAAGTGCCGAAGCCAGCACGACTACCGAAAACTCGATCAGCGGGATTCCGACTCCAGCCCCGGTGGCTACCGCGGTTGGTCCACCGCCGACGAGTCCCCACAAGGGAAACGCAGACGCCACCGAGTAGAGTGTCTCCGGAATCAACAGCCACAATCCGGCCCAGGCGACGGCGTTCATGATCACCACGGGAACGAAATACGCGCTGATGCGATCGACCAGTCGTTGCACATCTGGCTGTTGCGACTGTGCTTCCTTGACCCGGTCGACAATCTGCTGAAGCGCCGTATCATCTCCGACGTTTGTCGCCTCGATCACCAACACACCGTTTTCGTTCACAGTGGCACCAGCGACTTCCTCACCCGGTGCCTTCTCGACAGGGACTGATTCGCCCGTGAGCATCGATTCATCGACGGCACTTTGCCCCTCACGAACAACGCCGTCAACAGGGACTTTCTCTCCAGGCCGCACTTTCACCCGATCCTGAACCTGGATCTCCTCGACTGGGATATCCCGTTCTTCACCGTCGCGAATGACCGTCGCCTCGTCGGCCTGCATCTCCAGCAATTCTCGCAGAGCGGTGGTAGCCTGTGCTTTAGATCGAGCTTCTAGATAGTTTCCGAGAGTAATGAACAACAAGATGAACGCCACCGCCTCGAAGTATAATCCGCCGGCGACTGCGTATCCCACGACAGGGCCGAACAGGACAGCCGTCGAGTACAGGTATGCGACCGAGGTGCCGACAGCGACCAAGCTGTCCATGTTTGCCTGTCGACTCTTCGAGAGGGCTCGCCAGGCACCGCTGAGAAACTCTCGGCCAAGTGTCGCCATCAGAGCGCTTGCTAACACAAATTCCAGAAGCGAAACTCCGCCCAGCCCCGCGACGAGTGGCACCTCAGGGAGGGCTCCTAGAAAGACGGCATCGATCATGATCAGAAGAAACGGTGCCGTGAGCGCGCCGCCGAAAAATAGAAGCCTCCGCTGAGTGTCCATCTCCCGTTCGGCCGCGTTCTGTCGGGTGTCGCTGCTGTCGTCGGTCTCTCGGTGTGGCGTATACCCTGCGTCGGCGATGGCGTCATACAGCTCGTCCGGGTCCGCGTCTACGGGATTGTACGCCACGCGGGCTTCGTCGCTGGCGAAGTTTACGTCCGCCGAGATGACGCCTGGAGTTGATTCCAAACTGCTCGCGACTGTCTCAGAGCAGGTGGCACAAGACATCCCCGAAACACCGACTGTCTGCCGTTCTGCGGCCGGCTCGTACCCCGCCTCGTTGATTGCCGAGTATATCTCTCCAATATCAGCCACCCCCGGGTCATACGCGACGGTTGCCTCGTCGCTCGCGAAATTCGCAGTCGCCTCTGTCACCCCCTTCACCTCTTCGGCCGCATCCGCAACAGAGGCCGAACAGGTAGCACACGACATCCCTCCTACCTCTATATGAGCACGGTGGTCACTCATTTGTGTTATAACTTACATTCACACCGTTCAATACGGTTGTGGTTTTTCCAATCTACTCACAGTGGAAACAGCACGGACGCCCGTAGTGAAGTACCTCGGGGGCATCCTTCGAGAATCGGCGATTCTCGTCATCACTCTTCTTCGATTTCCGTCCGACCCCGAGGCTTCCGTGTGTAGGGCCGCACTGCACCAGCAACGGACTGTAATTGCCCTCGACCGTTTGTGTGAGGAGTCGGCTGGAATTCACACCCGAACACACCGATGTGTCCGTGGAGGTCGCTCCACCACGACCCGACAACTCCCGT
>JAQCMZ010000268.1 GCA_028274825.1 Haloferacaceae archaeon | reverse complement strand
GGCTTCACCCTCGGGGTCATCCGTCGAGAATCGACGATTCTCGTCATCACTCTTCTTCGATTTCCGTCCGACCCCTCACACTCGCCCCACTCAGCCTGTAGAGACAACCAATGTACAGCGGAAGGTCATTCTGAGGTCTTCCGAGTATTCCTATCAGGACGAACCAGGCCACCACGGCTTCGTGAGTGGCCCGTCTCCCGGCCACACCGGCGGGAGCGGCTCCAGAAATAGACGGGAAAGTCCAATTACGAGAACACATCTAAAATCTGTTTCCACACTGGAAGCATCGGGTGGTGGAGACGCCCGGAGGCCGCCGTCCATTCACCCAATCGATGGCGGAGGTGAATCATGAGATACAGTGGGACGGTTTGCACCATGTGTGGCGACGAACTCACCGAGGCATACGGCCGGTACCGGCTTCCGCCACTGTGTGTGAAATTGATGGACGGGGGTAACGCGGTCGATCCGAGCAGTATCGCGGACTCGGTCTCGATTGATCTGTGCAAAGCGTGTACCGGTGTGGCGAGACGGATGATCCGTGAGTACGACACCTCACCACTTCCGGAGTTCGACGTCGACGCAGCCAGCTGGCTGGACGCGGCAGACGCGCACGCGCTCCGTGATTCTCAGCCGACCAGATCGGCAGCGACGGAATCGACCGACAGGTGGTCGCCGATGCCGCGACGACGGTGAAGGCTCACCAAGACGGTGCCGCCGAGTATATTCCTGACGGGAAGATCGACCGCGCGTACACCGTTCTCATGAGGGTTGACGAGCTTGCACCCCTCGAGAGTGACGCCTCCAAGCTGGTTTGATATCCTTCCAGCCTCTCGATGAGCATCCGCCAGTGCCGGATTCTGCTCAACTGTCGTGCAGGAGTCTTGGACGGCTCCCCAGTTGTCGAGAACACTCATTACGCAACCCTCGGTTCCCAGATATGTGGGTGAGAGATATCAGTACTACCATCCGCGTTGACCTCGTCACTGTTGTGTGACATGAATCACGTTTTTTGATTACTCCCGTCGCGTCTCCTCTATGGACACCCACACCCCACTGGTTCCGCTGTTAATCCGCAATGAGGAGAGCGGGCTGCGTGGGCGTAGTATCATATCCCGTGGAGACGGTGGGGTATTCGTTTCAACTCGTCAATGTAGAATGTCCACAAAGCCCCCACACCCCACTGCTTCCGCTGTTGGTTCAACACCATCTAAACAACTGAGTTTCACCACAGTCCATCGGATCCACTGCTCGTGAGGAGTGATCTGGTCGTCAACGGACTCAGTGTGTGAGAAAAACGTGTAATCTCGAGGTATGGTGATACTAACAGCGGAACCAGTGGGGTTGAATTTCAATGAAACTCGATAACAGCGGAAACAACGGAAGTAATAGTTTTATGTACTAATGGGCATCAATCAATCGTATGAACGATTTCTCCTTCACCCCGAACAACTCCATCTTCGGCAACCGCGAGGTGCTGCTTGAGGAGTGGACGCCGGACAGTCTCGTCGGTCGCGACGAGGAACTCAGCCGATATCATGCGGCCCTCCAGCCAGTCATCAATAACGAAACTCCTTCGAACGTCTTTCTTTACGGGAAAAGTGGGGTGGGAAAAACCGCGGCCACCCGATACCTCCTCTGTACGCTTGAAAAGGACGCGACCGATGTATCGGAACTTGAACTCACGACAATTGAGGTCAACTGTGACGGGCTGAACACGTCCTATCAGGTAGCTGTGAAGCTAGTTAACAAACTCAGAAATCCCGGGCGGCAGATCTCTAACACAGGCTACCCACAGGCGAGTGTATATGAGTTTCTCTTTGACGAACTCGATACGTGTCAGGGAACGGTGCTCATCGTTCTCGACGAGGTCGACCACATCGGGGACGATTCATTACTGTATAAGTTGTCACGTGCCCGCTCAAACGGCGATATCAGTGATGCGAAGCTTGGTGTCATCGGCATCTCAAACGACCTGGACTTCCGGACACAACTGTCCTCGAAGGTCCGGTCATCGCTCTGTGAGAAAGAAGTTTCATTCAGTGCATACGATGCCGACGAACTCCGACTTGTCCTCAAACAGCGTGAGCAACTCGCGTTCCACGACGATGTTCTTGAGAGCGGAGTCATAGCGATGTGTGCGGCCTACGGTGCAAAAGACTCCGGTGACGCACGGAAGGCCCTGGATCTTCTCTTAGAAGCGGGTGATGTGGCGCGTGAAACTGGTTCGGACATCGTGACGGAGACACACGTACAACAGGCCCGTGAGCGAGTTCAGACGGATCAAGTGATTGAGGGAATCCAAAACTACTCTCAACACGGGAAGTTGGTTCTGTATGCTCTCACTACTTTACACGAACGCGGAGAGACGCCAGCACGGACGCGTGAGATCGTGGATATGTATCGACAAGTGGCTCGCTCAGAAGAGGTGAGTCCAGTTTCGGAGCGTTCGGTGCGCGATTACCTCGGAGAACTGACACAGTTGGGGATCACGAGTTCGACAGAACACAACCGAGGCAAAGGCGGTGGGAAGTACAACGAACATCGGCTGGAGCAGTCTGTGTCGGCAGTTCGAAGCGGATTGTCGATGTTGCTGGAGTCTGCGTGACTCTCGGCTCTCCTGTCTCCACACTCCACGGGCCTGTTCTGGAATAACAGCGGAAGCGGTGGGGTGGGTGTGTGGAGATCAGCATCAGCGAACCCGCACGTTCACAACTAGGGTAATCAGCCTGTCTGGATCATCCACGGGGAAATCCCCCGGTAACGTGGTGCGAGAAAGTCAAGCAGAAGAGGACATCACAACCTACGGGGGATTCTGTCCCGCGTTGAGTGGTTCATACGAGTTTGTGTGGTACGCGACCCACCAGAGTGTGAGAACAACACGAGTGACCAGCGCTTCGGGAGACTGTGAGATACAAGACGCTTCGACCCTACCCGGGTCTGAACTCGCATCGGGCGGTGGATGATACTGTTCTGATCCGGGCGCGTGAACGTAGTCTCCCCCGTGAACGTGGTTTTCCAGCGAAGATTCACTGCGTCCGTGTCTGTGTAGTAAAAGGCGTAATCGCCCTCCGTCGTCCACCGAATCTCGAGTGTGGCTTCCTCAGCCTCACACAGCCCATCCTCAAGTGTGACTTCGAGAATGGATGGATTCAGATAGTCGTCGAGTCCGGGCATCGCGAGCGGCTCCATCCCCTCGATAATGCCGCGGATTGTGAGCAACGCTGGACGGTCGATGGCCCCACGAAGCGTGTGGGATTCCGCTTGCTCAAACGAATCTGACATCAGTCAGGGAGCGACATTATCGTCGGGTGACCGACCGTCAGTGTCGACATACTGCTCGGCATTGCTGATCGAGAGCGCGGCGTTCGCGAACGCGAGATTCCGACGGATTGTCTTTCACTCACGAATTGTCGCTGGGTCTGTCTCGCTCTGTTGATGTTCAATCCCGGCGAGTGTCTGATTTGTCTGATCGACGACCCACTCTTCAGGTGAGTCTGCACTGAACGCGGACTGATAGGCAGTGAGTTGCTCACGCATTTCCTGAATTCGCATGACAAGTTCGTCAGTCGAGACCCGCTCGAGGATGTCGGCAGCCTGCTCAACGACGAGCAATTCGGATGAGCGACGATGTTGCGTGCCGCCGTGTTCCCCGGGAGTCGTCTCGACAAATCCCTCGCCGGCGAGCGTATTCAGATGCTTTCGAGCAGTCTTCGGAGCCGTCCGTGCATCCTCAGCAACCGACTCAGCCGAGACTGCGCTGTAGGTATGCGCAATAATATGACGAATGCGCTCGGAGGGTGTCGTTTCGGACTCCCACTCTTGCCCCACCGCGTGGTTGACATCTGCAAACTCTCCTGGCGGGTTTCCGTCATCCACAGACTGAGCTAATTCTGTCGGAATGTAGATATTCTTCTGATTACTGTGATGCGAATTCAGCACTGGAGGTCAACCTGGGACCGCCGTCGAACTCGTCGCAGAGTTTCCCTCGGCAGTCACAGCTGGGTTGAGTGTCCCCGGCACGACCCGGCGGGGGCGATTTCCGATAGTGACAACGAGACGACGGCCGAGATCGGCGTTAATCCTGATATCGATTTCTCGACACATATCGGACGAAACTCTATCCAGGCGCTGTGTGAGTGCGGTATCGTCGACGATACGGCAGAGCCTAGAAATGACTATCGTCTGATGGGTGGCCGGTCGGTCCCGATGATATCTCTCGGGCCAGTGATCACGTCCCGTCGTGGATAGAACGGCATTGACAACCCGGCAGCACCTATCTCTTAATCGCGGATGACGCCAAGGCGGCAGGGGAGGCGCAGCGACGCGTATCCGACGGTCGGTGTGCGCTGCGTTTCGAGACGCTGTCCCGCTGAACCGTGACGACCAACTGCGCGGTATAGCAGAACTGCTGATTTCTCACCGGTTGGTTCCAGGAAGTTGCTCAATTATTCGCGTCGACCGCCCCACGAACGGGGGGCGGTTCGTGTATCGTTCCCTAGTGGAACCCAATATTTGCGGGATCGGTGTCGCGGTCGAACGTTATTTCAAGAATTCCATTATTGAGGTTCCGCTGTGCGGATTGGTCGTCAACGTACGCCGGCAGGTCCACACGCGTCATGAACGGACGAGGTTCAACGACAGCGTAGATCGCTACGGTACGCCCATTACACTGGATCTCGACATCTTCCGACGTAGTGTCAGGGAGATCAGCAACGACTCGGATCTCATCGTCATACTTGTGCACATCAACGGGCGCTTCGTCGCCACCGGTCATCCCAGCCAGCAGATCCTCGATTCCACCAAAGCCACCACCGAACGGGTTCTCGTCATCGTCCGAGTTCCGTCTCATTACAGTACAGACGGGAGGTACGCTCATAAGCCTTCGGCGCAGTGGTTTGACTCGCACTATTTCACCCACCGCCTACGCGTCAGATCCGCAGGGAGTCAACGTATCAAAAAGAGATCACGTGCTAGCTCCTTTGACGAGTTCTCGGTCAAACGGATACGAACAGGAGTCGCGCTCCAGGGCACCTAATCGAGTTAGCGCCGTCTTCGAGAGGTCTTCGAGAGGAGTAGACATCTGAGCGAACTGGCACGCGCCGGGTTCCTCGGCACACGCTTCGTAGGTGTGGGTTAGGCACGCGTCTCGAGGGCGCGACTGACACGTGTGCGAGTCACCAGCAACGCGTCACCAGCGCCAGCCGTGGTAGCGAGTACGATGTGCGACCAATGCCGGCCACCGCAAGATCATCCGTTCCGGTGAAAATTAGCTCACAGTGCCGTCACACATCCAGTGGTATCATCTCCATGTGTGTGAACTTATGAATCCACAATAGAGGATAGAGTCAGCTCAGACAGGAAACCTATCCAGAGTCAATTATCCAGGACAGTCGCCTAGTACCGGCTGTGAACCACCGGAACTAATTGAAACAGAATTCATTCTGCGTAGCACAGATATACATCGTATCAGATTCAAAAGACAACGTAACGAGGTAATACAAATGGATCTGACGGATATCCCAGAGGAAATGGATCTGACGGATATCCCAGAGGAGGCGCGCGACGGTGATGAATCCTCGCCAGACCTCACCGACGTTGAATCACCTGACACGCGATTCAAAGACGGACCGATCCGCGAACGGCTGCTTGATGTCATCACTGGGCTCCGAACCCCGACGAAGATTTCCAATATCGCTAATCTCGCTGACTGCGGTACCGAGACCGCTCGAGACTATCTCGCATGGTCCGACCAGATGGGCATGGTGCATCGCCAGGATGGTCGGCCCGTCCGGTACGAGCGCAACGACGCGTATTTTCAGTGGCGACGTATTGACTGCATCCAAGACAAATACTCCAACCGAGAAATCGTCGACCGACTCGCAGACACGCTCGATGAAATCGAGACGTACAGCGCGCAATTCGACGCGGACGATCCGAACGACATCTCTCTCATCGACGCCAGTCAGCACATGTCGACTGAAGACGCGTGGGAGGCGCTTTCTGAGTGGAAAACGCTTGAACAGCGCGCAGCACTCCTCGACGCGGCGAGACGTGACGAGCCTGTCTCTGATAGCACTCCCAGTCACATTGATGTCTGACCAACCGGGCGATTCATTCAGTACCGGTCCAATCGATGCTGCAGTTCTCGACCGAATTGCCGCTCACCTGATCCGAAGTACTCGATTCGGTAGTATCCAAACACGGCCTGCGTATGCACCAAATGCTGTCGTTGCTGATCATGACCTCGGATGCTTCCCTCGTGGAGTCACACGTGCGTCGCTCCGGACTCGGTGGTTCGAAACCGATAATTTCAGCATCCATTACACCGAGCAGTATCACACGAACAACTCGTGGGAGTGTCGATGCGATTGCCACCCCAACAATCTTGACATCCTTCTCCGGCTGAAGGCGTCGTCACGCTCCGCGTGACTGCCCGCCAGACTGCGTCTGGCGACGGAGGAATCCCGACCGCGGTTGGGAGATTATGGGTTGCAGCCCACCACCTTTGTCCGAGCTTGGAATCCGCGGGAGAGGTCATCAAGGGAGACTAACGGCTGTGCCAACCAGCCGGGCTCCTCTCCTCGCCCAAACTGGGCGTGGACTCGGAGTTACGTTGGTTGATGTCGAGGCGGATGTTCTCATCTCGGAACGAATACGCCCGTCTGGATATTCTGTTGCTCATACACTGGTCAGTCTCATAAGAGCAGATATCGGATGGAAACCACGCACCGCACACACGTCTGTCGCCTCACCAACCACTCACAAGTGAAGGAGGCGATCGACAATCACGCGTGGTCTGCATCCACACTCTGGAACGTTCTCAGACAGCGTCTGAGAGCCCGTGAGACATAGTCTCACGACGTCGCCAACTCCCACGCCCAACAAGTCTGGGACGAGACCGGTGAAATCCCCGACGAAGCAGCCCTGAAACACGAACTGAAGGACCATCCCACATACGACGGACTACACAGCCAGTCCAGTCAGAACGGTCTCGAAGAGCTTTCTGAAGACGACAGTTCCTGGTTCGGGTCTGCCGATGATCGGGATAACCCACCCGGCTACCGCAAGCAGAACTACTCCGACGCAGATGGAAACAGAGTCCACGAGGAACACCCTCGCAGTACGGTAACGTGGAAACCCTCAGCTATTCGCCACGACTCTCAGAACAGCCGGCTTCGGTTGTCGAAAGGTGCGAATCACAACTCCTCACCTCGTGCCCCGAGTACATCCTCGCAGAGTACGACGCCCCGCCCGAGGTCGCGTTGGAAACCATTCAGCAAGTCCGTGCTGTCTGGCAGTCACGCGAGGGACGCTGGGAGTTACACGTTGTGTGTGAACACACAATCGCCGCTGAGTCGCCCGGTGACAACGTTGTCGGAGTAGACCTCGGCATCTGCAACCCAGCGGCGGTCGCGTTTCCCAACGACGCCGTGGTGTATCCGGGCAACCGACTCCGCGAAGACAAACACTACTTCACCCGTGAGAAGTACCAATCTGAAGGCGAGAACGGCCTCACAAAAGGCGAAGTGGGCGCGGAGAAAGCTGTCCCGACGGAAAACACTTCCTGCACGCTTTGAGGACAGACATCGTGGAACGGTGTGTCTCGCACGAGGTAGGCACGCTCGTCATTGGAGACCCCAGTGGTGTGGACGAGTCAGACTGGGGTCGCCACGGCAACAAACGACTGGACAACTGGGCGTCCAAGCGGACGATGAACCTGCTCGAGTACACAGCCCGTGAGAGGGAAATCGAAGTTGAGCAGAGAGACGAACGGGGGACGTCTAGTGCGTGTAGCGTGTGCGGCTTCGAAGACGGTGACAGTCGTGTGGAGCGGGGGTTGTGGAAGTGTGGTCGGTGCGGGGTG
>JAQCMZ010000265.1 GCA_028274825.1 Haloferacaceae archaeon | reverse complement strand
CAGGGTGTCATAGAACAATTCACATACCTCAGTAACTCCCACAAAACCGGTGTCTGAAAGAGGAGGATTATTGCCGGTATTCAAAACTGGCAACAGCAGTCCTCTTAATCGATATCAGAAGCCCATGCCAACTGTTCTATGACACCCTCTTGTGTGAACAGTTTCCTGCTCTTATTTGTGGTTACTGATATGACTCATGTTTACACAACCCGAGACGAGAGCTCGCCCACGGGTGAGATGACCCCGAAACGAGCCGACAGATACAGGCTGTCGCGCTCAGACGGGACTCCGCTGTTCTCCTTCTCGAGACAGAATATAGATGCAGAGACGACACGCTGGGGTGAGAAAAGACCGCACTCACACTTGAGACGGCACCAAGTGCGTCTCACCTCACACACTGTCCCAGCCCGCACAACAGCGGTCTCGGCCACGCATCTACAACGCTGCGACCGAGGGGATAGTGAGCCCGGTTCGACGGTTGAGTCTGACCCGCTACTCACGGCACTGGCCGCCCGTTGGACGAGTGCCACTCCAACGGAGGACACTAGCCCGTGGATATCATCGACTCCGCTACACTCACGGGACCCCGTGTGTATCCGACGTATCTTCAGCGAACCTGCACGGTGACAGCCAGGGGCATCTCGCGAGAGCGCACGCGTGAACGAGAGTGAGGATTCCCCACGGCCGAGTCCCCCCGTTCAGTGGGAGGTGAAAGAAATTACACGAGATGAGGAGCGCTCGTTGACGCGTTCCGGCTTCTATAGCGAACATCGAATTGCCGACACCTGTCGTCCCCCACAAACTCACACCCGACGAGAACTGCGTTGTTTGTTACCAGTAGTTGGCGATATGACCAGTACGTATGACCGAACCCGCGCAAACTCCAGGAAAAAGCCAGCTGGTGCGTTCCAGACGGCAAAAAATCAAATCACCGACAATCATTCACCGATTTCAGTGCGGAATTCTGCCCCCCACGACAGACACACTCCAGAGCAGCAACTATTATCCGGTGAGAAGTGCCTATTTTCTGGTATGCCATCCGGACCGCCTCCAGTATCTGCTCTTGCGGAGCGCGCGAACGCGTGCGCCCGGCGGCTCCGGACTGCAGATCGTGTGCTGGTGGTCTCACATATCGATGCTGACGGGCTCACGAGCGCTGCTATCGCGACGACAGCGCTTGAGCGGGCAGGGATGCCCGTGGAGACGGATTTCGAGAAACAGCTCGATGCCGACGCAATCGCACGGATCGCAACCCGTGAGTACGAGACTGTCTTGTTCACCGACTTCGGGTCTGGACAGCTGGATATTATCGCTGAACATGAAACTGCCGGAGAATTCACTCCAGTGATTGCCGACCATCATCAACCCGCTGATGCAGAAACTAAGTACCATCTCAACCCGCTTCTGGAAGAAATTGACGGTGCCTCGGAACTGTCTGGTGCCGGGGCGACGTATCTGCTGGCACGTGCGCTTGGGAGTTGTTCTACTCAGGGGGCCACAGATGGAGGAACCGTCAGCGGTGAAACACCCACTGGCGCCTCATCCGACGGCTCAGACAATCGTGACCTTGCTGCTCTCGCAGTCGTCGGAGCTGTCGGCGACATGCAGGACGGTTCCGACGGTCTTCAGGGGGCTAACGAAGATATTCTTGCAGAGGCGGTGGAGGCAGGTGTTCTCAAGGAGCGTCGAGATATTGCGCTGTACGGCCGCCAAACTCGACCGCTTCCCAAACTCTTAGAATACGCGTCTGACGTTCGGATCCCGGGAATATCTAACGACGAGTCTGGCGCGATCACCTTCCTGACGGAGTTAGATCTCGATCTCAAACGAGACGGTGAATGGCGACGCTGGGTGGACCTGGAGGACTCAGAGCGGCAGACTCTGGTGAGTGCACTGATCAAGCGGGCTGTCTCCGCGAGGGTCCCGTCCAGCCGGATCAATCGGCTCGTCGGGACGACCTACACGCTCGTTACAGAGGAGCGAGGCACAGAACTTCGAGATGTGAGTGAATTTTCTACACTGCTGAACGCGACTGCCAGATACGAACGGGCTGATGTCGGCCTTGCTGTGTGTTTGGGCGGCCGTGGATCGGCTCTCGATCGGGCCAGAACGCTTCTTCGGAATCACCGACGAAATCTCTCAGAGGGGCTCGAATGGGTCAAATCCGAGGGTGTCTCACAGGAGAGTCACCTCCAGTGGTTCGACGCTACCGACCGGATCCGTGAGACGATTGTCGGAATTGTCGCGGGGATGGCTGTCGGCGCGCCGGGAATCAACCGCGAGAAACCGATCATCGCATTCGCAACCAAATCTGAGTCAGAAATCAAAGTCTCCGCCCGGGGCACCGGTGTCCTTGTTTCTCAAGGACTCGATCTCTCAGCGGTGATGCAGCAGGCCGCACACTCTGTCGGCGGCAACGGCGGCGGTCATGATGTCGCGGCAGGAGCGACGATTCCCGCAGAAACCCGCGCAGAATTCATCACCACCGCCGACGGCATCATCGCAAACCAATTAGATGAGACAGCGCCTAACCACAGTTAAAGAGCATGTGCCGTGTATCTAGTCCCGCATAAATCCGAACCCCCGGGTTATGAGCATTCAACTCACTCGCCTCTGCGGTGCAGTGCGGAGACGCTACAAAGCCTTCCTCAGTGAACAGAGTTAAGCGAGGAACCGGGACACGATGCTGATTACAGCTGTTGAAACCACGCTCTTGGTGTGAGGCTGTCGGTGAATAAGGATAGGAGGATGTCACGAGAGTGAAATTCCGGATAGTAAACCTCGACGGGTCTGGCCACATTCGAGACTGTCAAATTGGTTGCAGTGTTTAAAATTCCAGTGACGGTGCGACCGAGAGATCACACGATGGCACGATAATGAAGCCTGGACTCAATCGTGTGCGCTAGTCACGATCACCTACTTGAGACATCCCGCCAGATGTCGTCGAGATTATTGGTTTTCTCGGGTCGGTCTTCTGTCTCGACAGTCAATTCATCATCAAATCCAATCTGGATGCTTTCCACAGAGCAACGATAAACCTTCACTCGCCGTCGCTCTTCGGAGAGGGGCCGGCCGTGAAGTTCTAGCAACCCCGCCTGTTCGAGTTCGCTGATTCGCCGATAACAGGTCGCAATCGGGACATCGAGTTCTTCTGAGAGTTCCTGTGCGGATTTCGGCTCATCTGCCGCCAGAAGAATGTCTGTGTTGTACTTTTTTCCCAATACCTCAATTAGTCCAGGGTCGCGCATTCAAATACTCATAGGACTTTCACTCGTAAAAATACAGTGGACGAGGGAATCGAGACGACGCCGATTAACTGAGCCGTACCCGACGGACGAGCGCATTCTGGCCTGACTGCACCGTTCGACTGTCCCACAGTGTTTGCTCATACTCCACGTGCACCAGTCTGGAGTCGACACTGCGAGTGGCGAACCGGTACGCTTGTGCAGACCGACAGCCACTGTTCAATATGCACGATTCACCTGGGTCGTCACCGTTCGATGTGATCCCGGCGGTTGATGTCAAGGATGGGCAGGTAGTGCAACTCGTCGGTGGCGAGCGTGGGACAGGGAAACAGTATGGCGATCCGGTTGAGGCAGCCACCCAATGGGTTCAGCAGGGAGCGGAAACGCTCCATCTCGTCGATCTTGACGGGGCTTTCGAGGGGCACCGCGAGAACGCGACTGCAATCGAAACCATTGTCGAGACTGTGAGCCAGGATGTCGATATTCAACTTGGCGGCGGAATCCGCACCGCTGATGAGGCCGTCAGTCTCGTCGAGACGGGTGTCGACCGTGTCATTCTTGGGACGGCTGCCGTCAAGTCACCAGAAATTGTCGGGGAGATTTCACAGACAAAGCCGGGCAGTGTCGTCGTAAGCCTCGACGCTGAAGATGGCGAGGTCGTCGTCTCCGGCTGGACAGAAAAAACTGGACTGGATCCAGCTGTAGCCGCCTCCCGATACGAAGAACTGGGTGCTGGCGGAATCCTGTTTACTGATGTCGATGTCGAAGGCCAGCTGGAGGGGGTCAACGCTGATGCGGTGCGCCGAGTCGCCGATGCAGTGTCAATTCCCGTTATCGCGAGCGGTGGAGTCGCTTCGATTAGTGATATCCGAACACTCCGCGACGCCGGCGCTGCGGCCGTCGTCGTCGGGACGGCGCTGTACGAGGGGACGTTCTCACTGGCTGATGGGAAAAGGGCGGTCGATCACACCAATCACTGAACCGTACGTTGTCCCGTCTGTCGGTGTGACATGCCGCGTGGACTTATCAGTAAACTGACTTGATAGGCATAATCACTTAATCGTGGGTAGCGATGAACAGATATGGGAGACCGCGAGGCCGCCATATCTCGACAGACCGCCGAGACGGAGATTGAACTGACGCTGGTTATTGACGGTGACGGTGACAGCGAGATCGACACCGGTGTCGGGTTTTACGACCACATGCTGAGTTCGTTCGCGAAACACGGGCTGTTCGATCTGACTGTTCGGTGTGACGGCGATCTCGATATCGATGATCACCACACTGTCGAGGATGTCGCAATCACTCTCGGAGAAGCCTTTGATGAGGCGCTCGGTGACCGCCGCGGAATCTACCGATATGCCGACCGACAGATCCCGCTTGACGAGGCAGTCGCGAGTGTTGTCGTCGATGTATCAGGCCGACCACGATTTTACTTTGAGGGTGCATTCACGCAGCCGGCTGTCGGCCAGATGACGAGCGACATGGGTCGCCACTTCGCAGAATCACTCGCGATGAACGCTGGCGTCACACTCCACGCCGCCGTAGACGGGAAGAATGCCCACCACGAAGTCGAGGCGCTGTTCAAGGCGCTCGCCCGCGGGCTTGATGACGCAACCCGACTTGACGATCGGCGCAGCGACACGCCGAGCACGAAAGGCACTCTCTGAGGCTCTTCACTCACTATCGAGAGTCTCCCAGTTGATACCTCTCTGAGTTGGCAGCAGGGCTCCACTCGTCTCCCGAGTCCTTCGAACGACGGTTGCCTCTGTCAACAGAGCCGTCATCGTGTCTGGACGACTGTGGTGGTCTCCAGCTGGCACCGAGAATTACGTCAAGTGGTTGGCGAGCCTGCACAACGAGGGCACTCACCGGGCGATTCAGAGCGAGGCGCTGTGTGGACCAAACAGATTGACAACTCGGTCACGGACCACTGCTGGAAGCATTGCGACCACGGCAAGCGCGTACGCCTCCCATCCGAGAAGATAGCGCCGGTCCGGGGAATCTGTCTCGACTGCCTGTCGGATTTGCTCGGCGATTCGCCGCGGGGAAACGCCACCCCCGACATTGTCTCGGAGACGATCGTACGCTGTCGCGTGTGTCTCACTGTCAGGCAGTCTCCCGGCTGCACGCTCGAACAGTGATGTCCCAACCGGCCCGGATTCGATCACGGATACATCGACACCAGTTTCCTGCCGTATCGCGGCGGTCGCAGCGGTCACAGCGTGCTTGCTCGCGGAGTACGGGGCATGATACGGTAATGACACTCGGCCGAGAGACGAACTCACCCAGATGATCTGCCCACCGGCTCCACGGAGAGACGGAATCGCCTGTCGACACAGCAACAATGGCCCCACTATATTACTTTGAAACTGATCTGCGATTGCGTCCGGTGACTGGTCTTCGATCGCCCCCAGCGACGCCTGGCCTGTACAACACACAAGCGCGTCTATCGGGTTCGCTGCTGCAATCGCCTCCTCGATATCCTCCGAGTCGCCGACGTCAGCAACGACCGTCTCAACCGGGTCAGAGAATGCGTCTAACCCGTCAGCATCAATGTCGAGTGCGACAACACGATGACCGCTCTCACGAAGTTCCGCAACCGCCGCACGGCCGATTCCTCCGGCGGCTCCGGCGACGAGAACGCCTCTTCTGGTATCAGTCATACCACATCTGTGGCGCCTGCAGATATCAATAGCATTGTTGACACCCGCCCGTCAGTCACCGCCGGCAACATCTCGGCACCGATTGAGACACATCTCCAGATGTATCACCACCGACAACACAATGATTAGTTGTGACCTCACAGAATACGTCTATATGTTCGATGAGATTATGGGGAAATTTGAGGGGTCCCCGAGTCGGCAATCGGTGATCCGACTTTTTCTTGAACGAGGGTTTTCTGTCAATGAAGAAGGACGGGTGGTCTCTGGCGGGATCGAGATCCCGTACACGGGTATCGCTCGCGAGCTGAATGTCGACCGTCGTGTTGTCGATTCGACAACCGAGGCTATTCGTGATGACCCGGAACTCCGCCGGATTTTCGCGAATATCTCTGCCGTTCCAAGTCTCCGAGATCTTGCGCCGGTTCTCGATCTTACTGTCCTCACTGTCGGGGTCGCTGAAGCTGATGATTCGGGGATCGTCGCGGAAGTGACATCACTGATCGCAGACCGCGATATTCCTATCAGACAGGTTGTCTCTGAAGACCCCGAATTCACCAACGAACCCTCATTATACGTCATCACTGACGAAGAACTCCCCGGCGGCCTGCTCGTGGCGATTCGTGAGCTTTCGTACGTGCGGCGTGTGGAATTTTGATCCTGAATCGGGCCAGTATCACCTCCCAGTTTCTCGGCTCCAGATAGGGACTCGGATCGCGACTGGGTCGAATTAGCAGTTGCTGAAACTAGTGCTCTGTTGAATAGCGGTGGTTGTGTGGACAAGGTGGATATGAATCGGCTCGTGAGCTGATGAGCCGCATGGTCTCAAAGTCGGTGTTGATAGACCGGTTCTCAACAACCGCTATTCAACAGAGCAGAAACTATTGCTCTATTGAAAATGGAAGACAGCGATACGATTAGTTGATTTCGTTGGGCGCTATACGGTTATATTCCCGATCCCAATTAGAGGAATTTATCCGCTCCGAGATGATGTCGCAGATCGCCATGGGAAAGTGAGGATAGATCACGCTCC
>JAQCMZ010000262.1 GCA_028274825.1 Haloferacaceae archaeon | reverse complement strand
GTGAATCCACCACGTTGTTCGTGGATTTCGTGAATCCAGCCGACACAAGCCAGCGGTGCTCACACTGCTTTACTCACGAGGATAACCGCGACGACAAGCAGTTCGCGTGTCAGGACTGTGAATACAGGGCAAATGCCGATTACAATGCGGCGAAGAACATCGCCGTCAGATATTGCGGGTATATCCATCGCGGGCAGAAGTCTCGCGGTGGATGGGCTACCAGTCAGCTGGCCCTCAAGTCAGGGACGTTGAACGTGGCTGGCGACGACACGCCTGCCGAGTTGCTCGGTTAGAACGGGAGTCCACTGACAAGCCTCGGGGCTTGACCCCGAAGTTGTTGACGCTCTCACTGACACTCACTTGAGCGACTACCGGTGACCTGAGATAACACCGCGGCAACCTGGGGGGTCAGTTCGTTCGTCAGACACCAGCGAGCGTGAACACGTTCGAAATAATGTTATGACCACGTCTCGACAACGCCGTTGCGGATATCTTCTGCACAGCCCTGGCAATCGGGATGTTCAGGGTCGAAACACTCGGGACGGCCATTTCCGTCGACCTGGACGGCTCGGCGTTCAGCGTACCGCCGGCACACGATCTGGGCGTTCCCATCTTCGTCTGTCGGAACGGCAAATTGGTCAGCCTCGGACCGACGGCCCTCGTTGTAGGCCCGTTTGGCCTCCTCTAGCTGGCGTCCCGCCTTTCGAAGTTGTTGACGGATCACACGCTCAAGTCGGTCTTCCATGCAGGATGAACGACCGCTGTCGGCATATGTTCGTTGGCTGCTACGGCCTGGTCTGGCCCGTGAGGAGTCGGCAAAGTGTGATTGGACACAGGATTTATTATCCGCAATTATCCATAGTTATTCATGAATGAATCACTCACAGCCACGCCAACTGCCGAGGAGGCACTTCACACGACGCTAGAGATGCCGTTCGAAGACGCGATTCCGTTCGTCCAACTTGAACACGAACTGGCGGATTTTGAAACGGTGAAGATCACTCGTCTCGATCAGATGGTCGAGGGAATGCTCGGTCACGACGATATTCAGGAAATAGCCCTGTTGATGGTCTGTCATGCCGAAGTTGCGTACGACGCCATCTCGATTGATCCGACTCTGGGCGGATTGTTCCCGTGCACGACTGCTATCTACGAACGGGAAGGCGACGATCTCGTGCACGTGCATCACGTCTCGGCGACGAAAGCGATCCGTGATCTGGGATGTGCGCCTGCAGGGTGTGAAGATGAGCTTGCAGAGCTAATCGAAAAAACCGGCCAGCACATGACCCGGGTTTGGGACAATATCGAGGAACACGCTGACGGAGCGACCGAGGTGTAGCCTGAAACCACGTCGGGCCGACTAAGATTTGCTTTTCACACATATCCACATTCGAGACAGACTTGAAGAGCAACTCGCTGAGTGTGGTCTGTGCTGTATTCCGCAGAATATCCGATTGTCACCGGGAGTGGGGCGTGCAAGCCGACAGGATTTCTACTAGCAGTCGAGGTTGAGTCCCGCCAGTGGTGACCAGACAGGCGTGTTACTCTCAACTCAGAATCTGCAGGCGTCAAGTTAGCTCTCTCGGGGCCTGAACCCGGAGTGTTTGACACGACGCTATCAGAGACAGTAGTGACTGGTCACGAGGATTCTAGTATTTGTGGGCAGTTGCTCAGGTAGTTTTGATATTAAAAAAGCTGAACCCGGAATTATCCCATCACAAGCGATACCAGCACCGGACGGAAGATACCCGAAATCGGGGGTAAACTGACCCACGAACCGGGAAGCAGCGAATAACTCGAGTGAGTTGGCCTGCGCTTACATCGCGCCGCCCATACCACCCATACCGCCCATACCGCCGGCGCCACCGGGGCCGCCAGGACCGCCGGGACCACCAGCGGGCTCGTCGTCATCGTCGGTGCCGCCGCCCTTGAGTTCACCGGCTGCGATGACATCGTCGATTCGGAGGATCATGACGGCTGCCTCAGTCGCGGATTCGATTGCTTGCGTCTTGACTCGGAGCGGCTCTACGACTCCCTCCTCGTCCATATCAATCACATCGCCAGAGTACGCATCAAGTCCGGCACCAATTTCATCGGCATCGTGACGTGAGCGGAGGTCGACAAGTGAGTCGATAGGGTCGAGACCAGCGTTTTCTGCGAGAGTACGCGGGATAACTTCCAGCGCGTCTGCGAACGCCTCAACGGCCAATTGTTCGCGGCCACCGACGGAGTCAGCAAAGTCACGCAGTTGAAGCGCCAGTTCGGTCTCCGGGGCTCCGCCGCCGGGGAGGACTTTTCCGTCTTCCAGCGTCGTTCGGACGACGCCAAGCGAGTCCTCGATGGCGCGTTCGACTTCGTCAACGACGTGTTCGGTCCCGCCGCGGAGGATAAGTGTGACCGCACGGGCATCGTCTACGTCTTCTACGAAGATCCGTTCGTCGCCACCAACGTCTTTCTGGGCGACAGAGCCGGCAAATCCAAGATCAGCTTCGCTGAGGTCGGATAGATCCGAGACGACACTCCCGTTGGTTGCGCGGGCGAGTCGGCGGAGATCGTCGGACTTTGCACGCCGGATGGCCAGGATACCTTCCTGAGCCAGGTAATGCTGGGCCATATCGTCGATCCCGCCGTCAGCGAAGACGACATCGGCACCGACATCGACCAGTTCGTCGACCAGTTCGCGGAGTTGCTGTTCCTCTTGATCGATGAATTGTTGCAGCTGATCTGGGTCAGTGACGTTCACTTCCGCGTCGATTTCGGTTTCTGCAACCTCGATTCCGTCGTCAAACAGCGCAACATCAGCATCCTCGACGGCAAACGGCATGTTATCGCTGACTCGCTCTTTGTCAATAATGACTCCCTCGACGAGTTCGGAGTTGTCGATAGACCCGCCAACGACCTTCTCGACGGCGACATTGTCGGTATCGATATCATCATCGTCGGCAACTGCGGTAACAGCGTCGACGACCAGGTCTGCGAGTTGGTCGCGAGCAGACTCGGCGCCTTTGCCGGTCATGGCTGTGGAAGCAATCTGAATAAGCGTCTCTCTGTCGTCCTGGGATACGTCGATCGATTCCTCGGTGAGAATATTTTTCGCTTCTTCGGCTGCCTGACGGTACCCTTGTGCGAGCGTGGTGGGGTGGATATCCTGATCGATGAGCTCTTCGGCCTGATCAAGGAGTTCACCAGCTATGACGACTGCCGAGGTGGTTCCGTCGCCAACCTCGTCTTCTTGAGTCTCTGAAACCTCGACGATCATGTTCGCGGCAGGGTGGTCAATGTCCATTTCCTTGAGAATGGTTACCCCGTCGTTAGTCACGACGACCGAACCCGACGAGTCAACGAGCATCTTGTCCATCCCTTTCGGTCCGAGGGTCGTCCGGGTGGCTTCTGCGACCGCCTTACCGGCGGTGATATTCATTGTCTGGGCGTCTTTTCCAGAGGTACGCTGTGAATCCTCGGAAAGGACGATCATCGGTTGGTTACCCATGCGCTGTCGCTGAGACATATCAGCCTATGATTGATTGTGATTCTATATAAACGTACTGGTAGGGTTCAGTCAAATACGCGTGAGATAGCTTCACATGGGCTCACGTCCCCGTACTCATACGTGCTTTTACACGCGCTCGACCTGTCGTGCACAATGGCCCCAGAGTCTGTCATCAGACCGCCCACGCCAAGGGAGCCCAACGAGAGAGAAACATCCGTGTATTGAGAGGATAAAACGGGAGATTCACCAGAGGTGGTCGGCTCAGCCTGTCGGGCCAAACTCGACGTTATTGGTCAGTTCGTTATGTCTCCGCTCGAGGAACGAATAGACTGCGCCGTGAGGGGCGCCGTCGAGGAGCATCCCCACGGCGCGACGAGCCGTATCGACTTCTTCGGGTTGGCCAAAAACTCCGACAGTGCTGCCGTAAATGACGACATCAGCGCCGGAAAGCTCTTCCATTAGTTCCCGTGTCCGGCCATTCTCACCAATGACTCGGCCCTTCTGCCGCTGAAGATCGTTATCATTCCGGGTGTGATCTGTCAAGTCGATGAGTTCGAACATCCGGAGATCATCATCAAGAAGAGTCAGAGCGGCTTCAGGGGTGAATCCGCGGCCGATTGCTTTCACGATATCCGGTGCGGACAGTGCTGTCACCGGGTCACCGGTGTCGTCGATAGCGACTGATCCGGTCTCCGAGTCGATATCCAACCGGACTTCCGCTTTGGACTCGATTTCGCGCATGGTCTCGCCGCCTTCTCCGATGAGGACACCGATTCTGTCCTGCGGGACCGTTACGTGTTGCATAAGAGTGTATTACTGGCCAATCGGTTTAATACTCACGAGGCTGGAATCGCCCTATAGCGGTGGTTGACAATATGACCGGCGTGCACGCGCGGACCCGCACTAATCAGACTTGGAACACAACTTAACCCATTGTCTCGAATACTGAAGATCAGGCTGCCAACAACTGAGAGCGAGCTAGCATCACGAGAGAACGACATCCATCGCTGTGTAAGCCTCGATATTCCTCGCAATATCGCCAGAAAGCGAGACAGTCATTATCTGGTACGGTCAGGAGGGTCGGCAGGCGGTGAGTCAGACAGATCGCTAGACGGATCTGGGTCAGCATCTGTCACGTACTCGATGAGATCGTCAGGATCGAGCGACAGCCCCTGTCTCGAGAAGAAACTGGCCACATTGCGACAGTCCCGCTCGAGAAACGAGCGAGCGTTCGGGTGATGGACGGTCACTGCCTGTCCAAGATCGATCACGTACAATTCACCTTCGTGAATAATGAGATTATACTCTGACAGATCGCCGTGGATGAGACCTGCGGCGTACAATCGTCGGGTATATTCGCGCACCACCTCATACGCAGTCTGCGGGTTTTCCACAGTCACTTCTGCAAGTCGGCGTGCACGCTCGTCTGCCTGCCCGACCAGCTCCATCAGCAACACGTTTCGCTCGACGGCAATCGTCTCCGGAACCCGTACGCCGGCTTTTCGCGCCCGCGAGAGGTTTGCAAATTCCTTGCGAGTCCAGGCAAGAACGACTGCTTTCTTGTCCGAGCCGATTCCGTCGAACCGAGGGTCGCCTTCGAGATATTCACGCATCTGAGAGAAGTCGGTAGCGTTGATTCGGTAAATTTTCACGGCCACCTCTTTCTCGGGAGCCAGCGCCTCGAAGACGTGTGCTTCTTTGCCAGTGGAAATTGGACCGCCGAAGGCGTTGATATAGCCGTCCTGAACCAGTTTGTATATCGCTGCCAGCGTGGCTTCGTCGAACACTGATCCTTCGACTTTCAACTGATCGGCGTCTTTGACCCGTTTGCGGAACTCGTCGAACTCGCGGTCTTGACGACGGGCAATCCGGTCGGCGTCCGTGTCAGACACGTCTAATTCTTCCCACTCGTCGCCCGGGACATCGTCAGGTTCCGCGAGGCCGAACTCGCCTGGCATTCGTCTCAGATAGGAGATGCCGAGGGAAAAACAACGGGGCGATTCGGCTGTGGCATGGAATTACCGAGATGCAGTGGGTTGGAAGCCTCCCACGGCTGTAGTCGTTCATAGATACGTTGGGTATTCCAGATGGGAGGGACAACAGAGAGACGCCTTCTTCGGCTGTCCAATCGTCTCAGTTACCGAGACGGTTCGGTGATCACCACAGTTGTGGAATATCCAGCCATGGCTCCGAGTGTGGACTGTCTCCGAACTGTCGAGGCCATCTACCGAAGCCGTTAGCTCTCAGCTCGCGGTGAGAACAGTACGGACGTCCCCGACTTCAGCCGGGGGAGGACGTGCGTGCAAACTAGCAATCCAGAAGTCTACAGTGCTGTGTTCACTCATCCCACCCGTGTTGGACTGGCAGGGCGACTGTCAGCCGTCCCGCCGGAGTGACAATCCGTCCCATCTCACCCAACGGTGACACTCACTGCACGGGACTGGTCACCTGCCATGGCCACTCGCACGCTCACGAGGTCATTCGATGGGAGCTGACTGCTGCTGTGAGGAACCCCATCCCACTTATTTGACACCGGCCCGTCCAAGTGAGTATGGTCAGTGTAGCAATCGGTGTCGCGCTCACAATTGCGGGTGCACTGGGCGCAGTCGTCTACCGCGACGCCGAGCAAGTGGGTCTGTCGCCAGGGCGATGGGCCGGACTCGTGGTTGCTTCTACCGTGGCCGCTGTTGTATTCCGGCTTGTCGTTCCAGACGTGCCAGTCCCTGGGTTGCTCGTGATTGCAATCCTCGGACCCGCGGTGTACCTCCTTGAGCGAGACGACTCGATTTACGATGACACCGCGGACCCGACGATGCTCCCGGATCAGTCAAGTCAGACCGGCGACAAGGACGAAGAATAGTCGTCTGTGTCGAGAGCCCTCGACCTTCTCTCACTGAGCCAGAGGATT
>JAQCMZ010000253.1 GCA_028274825.1 Haloferacaceae archaeon | reverse complement strand
GACATCCTCCCACGACATCTCGTGGGCTTCCCACGCCCGGTGGGCCGATTTGGGAACGTCCGTTTCCGACCCGACACGCTGATGGGAGTGCCACGCCCCCGCTACTCCTCTCGTGTGACGGACTCGGAGTTCCCTGAGTATGTAACGTCGATTGGAGTGTTCGAAGGCTTCCTTTGTGATGAGGCAAACACCAACTCAACTGCTAGTTTTCGGACAGTCAATCACGATGGGAGACCATCGCAATGACACATACAGATTCATTCTGTGGGCGCTCAAACTGTTCGATGACAGTGTGTGAGAACCGCCCGGCGATTCATCCCACGAGTAAAGCCGTGGGTTTTCTCGCCTCATCTCTATAATGATAACCACCGGATGCCGACAACACGCCGTACCTACGTCTGTCGTATCCAAAACCATCCCCAAGTAGCCGGTGCGCTCGACAGACACAGCTGGTCAGCATCCACACTCTGGAACGTTGCCAACTACCACGCCCGGCAACGCTGGGATGAACCCGGGGAAATACCTGATGAGGGGGAACTCAAAGGCGAACTGAAAGCCCCATCCAACATACAAGCGACTGCACAGTCAGTCCAGTCAGAACGGTCTCGAAGAGCGTTCTGAAGTCTTCAGTTCGTGGGTTGGCTCCGACGACGACCGAGATAACCCACCGGGCTACCGCAAGCGCAACTACTCCGACAACGACGGCAACCGTGTCCACGAAGAACACCCACGAAGCACGGTGACGTGGAAACAGAACGGCATCCGCCACGATACAAAACACGACAAAATCCGCCTCAGCAAAGGCAAAAGCCACAAAGACGGCCACGAGTTCAGTCTCTGCGAATACCAAACCCCACCTGAAGCCGAGATCGCAGACATCCAGCAAGTCCGTGCTGTCTGGGACGGTCACAAGAATCGGTGGGAACTACACGTCGTCTGTGAGAAAGAACTCTCGGCTGAGTCACCCGGTGACAAGACCGCAGGTGTTGACCTCGGGATTTGTACCCCTGCCGCCGTCGCGTTCCCCGACGACGCCTTGTTGTATCCGGGTGACACGCTCCGAGAAGACAAACAGTATTTCCAACGCGAAGAGTACCAGACAGAAGAGCCACATGGACCGTCACAGACCGCGCAGTGGGCGCGGAAGAAACTCTCACGGAGGAAAGACTCCTGCACGCTCTGTCGAAAGACATCGTTGAACGGTGTGTTGCTCACGACGGAGGCACACTCGTTGTCGGTGACCCAAGCGGTATCGATGAGGGTGACTGGGGGAGACATGGGAACAAACGCTTGGATAATTCGGCGTCCAAGCGAGTGATGAATCTCATCGATTACGAAGCCCGTGAACGCGGCATTGAGGTTGAGATGCCTGACGAACGCGGGACATCCTCGTCGTGTAGTGTCTGTGGGGACGAGGATGGTGAGAGTCGTGTTGAACGTGGTCTGTGGAAGTGCGACCGGTGTGGCGTCGTTGCACACGGAGACATCAATGGAGCGAATAACATCAGACAGCAAACGCTACCCGTAACTCCTCCACTCGGTCAGGAGGATAGCGGTAACGGCTGCTTGGCCCAGCCTCGTGTCATCCAATTCAGTCGGACTTGCGGATTCCAACCGCGAGCCACCGCCGAGTGACGCGCAAACCCTCATATCCCAACGCTCGGGATTCCCCCGCGTTTACGCGGGGGAAGAGGTCAACCAGTTCGGTCATCCAGAGATTTCTGGTCACACAACTGTGAGCCGAACGGCCTGGCTAGCGGCGTGAGAGAAGACGCAGTGAGTCACACTCGAAGACCGCGATACTGGCCGATACTGACGGAAAATAGCAGAAGCCTACCTTTTCAGGGGTGAGAAGACATCACGGTCCAAAGCGTGATCAACTGGAGATATGATCGAGGATCGTGTCGGTGTCGTCCGGCACTGGCTCAGGATCACCGCCCGTCTTGTAGGCTGCTTCGGTGTCTTTCAGTAGGTGGCCGGTGGTGAGACACACGACCTGCTCGTCGTCGTCTATATCGCCTGCTCGGCGGAGTTTCTTCAGTCCAGCGAGACTGGCTGCCGAGGCGGGTTCGACACCGACACCTTCGGAGGCGAGGTGACGCTGTGCGGCAGTGATTTCGGAATCTGACACGGCAATCGCGGTGCCGCCGGTGTTGCGAATTCCCGGGAGTGCTTTCGGCGCGTTGACAGGATTACCGATCCGGATAGCTGTCGCGCGGGTTTCGACAGTTTCCCAGCGCCGGATTTCATCGCGCCCCTCAGCGACGGCTTCTGCCATGGGGGCGGCGCCGTCCGCCTGAACACCGGTGAGTTTCGGCACGTCTGACGGGTCAAGAGATCCTGACTGAACCAGTTCGCGAAAGCCCTTGTAGAGGGCAGCAGTATTCCCAGCGTTACCGACTGGCAGACAGATCCGGTCAGGATAGGTGCCGTGGTCTGCGTGAAACTCTTCGAGAACCTCGAATCCGATTGTCTTCTGCCCTTCGAGTCGGAACGGATTCAACGAGTTGAGCAAGTACACCTCGCCGCGGGCTGCGAGGTCTTGGACAATGTCTAAACAGGTGTCGAAGTTTCCGTCGACTTCGAGGATACGGGCACCGTGGAGACTCGCCTGAGCGATTTTCCCAGCCGCAACCTTCCCCTGCGGGAGTAAGACGAGCGTCTGGATCCCCGCGCGTCCGCCGTAGGCTGCCAGTGCTGCTGACGTGTTCCCCGTAGAAGCACAGGCTAACCGGTCAACACCCAGTTCGTCGGCCACGCCGACACCGACAGTCATTCCACGGTCTTTGAATGAACCGGTAGGGTTCATGCCCTCGTGTTTAATCCGGAGCGTTTCGATACCGACCGCTTCCTCGATCTGGGGGACATGGTGAAGAGGGGTTCCCCCTTCCGGGAGAGACACACCCTCGTCGAACGGAAGTCCTGACCGATATCGCCAGACACCACGGTCGGGGGCCTCACCAGCGCCAAAGTCAGCGAACGACGGGGGATCAGCATACCGTACCTCAAGCAGGCCGTCGCACGTATCGCACGTGTATCGGATAGCGGCGAACGGCGAGAACTGTTCACCACAAGCGATACACTCCAGCCAGGCACCATCGGTCGCCACACCAGGAGCATTCTGGGTCGGCGCGGCAAGGTCGAGACTCACTATGCATAGAACTGTCCGGAGGATTGAAAAACTGGGCGGTCGTGGCAGACTGTGCTAACAGACAACACGGGATGCCGCTAATCTGCAACTCCGACCGCGTTCTCGACGAGCGGGAGTCGCCTCCCGGTGGTGTAAAGTGGCGGTAGTCGCTGATTCAGCAGCTCCAGATCAGGCTCACTGGTGTCCATACTACAGGGAGTAGCCCGAATCAAGAGCGCTGACTGGTCGAGTTCCCCGAGTCCCAACATGTGCTACCGGTGAGCGGGCTTAGTCAGCGGGATCCGGGTCAAACTCAGGATTATCAGGGTCAAACTCGTCGAGTGCGTCATGAACTGACGACACCCATTCGTCGAGTGCGTTATGAAGGAGCGTCTTTGCCTCCGGGGTCGGAACGGCGGTGTACTGGTAGACGTACCCACCGGAGTCGAGGAGGCGCCGGCGTCGCTCGACGAGTCCTTTCTCGAGAAGTGTCGACAACGACCGGTTCACATTACTGCGGTCGCGGTCAAGATCACTTGCTAACTCGGCGACAGTACTCCCTGGAAGATTGAGCAACGCCAGATAAGTGCGGCTCTCGTGATCTTGGATGCCGAACACACAGGCGAGAACGTGTTGGAAGTCTGGATCGGGGTCTCCAACGAGATCCTCAATCTCCGGGTTACTCATGCGAAAATCCAACACGTGCGGAGATTAAAACTTCCCGTCTTCTAGTCCAGAATCCACAATTTCGAGGCTCGCTTGAAGATTCCCGCTAACTGGTCATGTCCTGGTCAGAAGGATCGGTCGGGGACTCGACTGTGATTGTCGAGACAGCAAATCAGCCACAGATCTCGGGCGAGACCTGATTGGACAAACAGAGTGGCGACATCTCGCGGAAGATACAACGGAGTCGACTTCTTGGAGGTGTCACCTCAAGACGAGACAGCTTGCATCACTCAGAGGTTGCATACCCCATCTGCTCGATACATGCACGCATTTCTTCGACATCGTCGTGTTTGTGGAGACGGGTCGGGGTGTCACAGTAGAACAGCTCCCCGTCGTGTCGAAGCGCCACGTCTGTTTTCGAGCCGAGCATTTCGACCGTGATAATCACTCGCCGCCCGTCCTCGAGAGCCTCGATAATCTCGTCAGGCGTGAGCTCGCCAGCAGTTGTCCGGAGGAGCCTATCAGTCACGGATAAACATTAGTGTCGTAGTGGGTTTCACTGTTCCGCCAATCTGGCCGGTCGCAAGCACCACTTGTGGGGGGCGAGTCTTCCCAGACGAGCCCTCAAGCGTATGACGGCGGTCAGACGGGCCGTGAGTCACCACGAATTCTCTTTAGTGAGCGGAGTCTCGGCATTTCGTCTGCTGATATCACACTGGTGCAAGCCGGGAATCTTCCCGTTTGCGAGTGAGAAGAAGCCGTCACACGAGAAAACCTGTTATTGTACAGGCAGTACAAGGCGACTCCCCCAGGGGTGGGTTCACAACGATAGCCCGTCTCTCGAGCAGTTGATCGTGAATACGCATGTATCGCGGTATTTCCGTGGCACTCACGCAGAGGGCGACGGAGGCGCACCCGTCGGTGTGCGCGTGAACAGTAGGGCGACAATGATGAACCGCGGACGTTAGCCTCCCTTACCGGGGACTCGAAGGAGAGTCCACGTGTTGAAAGCTCATCCAGTCAAGAGGGCCCCAGCTTACCTGAATACGTCGGGACAATCTACAGATAAGCAAGGCGAGTGCCTCGGGGTCTGACGGAAATCGAAGATTTCCGTGATGACGAGAATCTTCGATTCTCGAACCACTTGACCCCGAGGGTGAAGCCGACCACTACTTTTACCAAACGGCGCTTCCTGTTCAATGGCACAGTCAGACAAACTCCACAGACAGAGTACAGATCTTCATCCAATGCTGACTGAGAACTCTAATAGAACTGTGGTGTCTCTCAAAACCCGCATCTTCGACGTGGTGAGACGAACACTATCGGGTCGTGGTGGAGCGATCTCCACGGACACGGTGTGTTCGGGTGTTCAGTCAAACCGACCTCGAAAGAGGAAGGTCGGGAGGACTGACAGTCGCCTGCGGGTGCTGTACAGAACCCTACACGGTGAAGCCTCGGGGCTTGCCCCCTAGGTACTTCACGATAATCAGGTTGTCGTAGATTTTGTTTCATCAGGTTCTTGTGGAGTTTCCACGCCCTCAGCAGCCTCGGCGGTTTCTGTCTCTTTTTGCGCGTCTACGTGCCACCGCTCGACACGTTCCTCGTAATCTGCGAGGACTTCACCCACCTCTTCTTTCAGGTCGTCATCGTTGATGTTCACCTCGAACACGAACTCTTCACCATCTTCTCCTCGAGAGGTTTGTTGAACATTCGCGCTGATGAGTTCGTTATCGAAATAATACGGTGCCAGCTGCGTCATCACTTTCTGATAGATGGTGTCTTCGACTTTGCGGATTGCCTTTCGGCCGGCAGAATCGGCTGCACGAGCCACTTTCCCGACCGATTCACCGACGCTTTCGAGGGCAGCCTCACCGTCGCCGTTTTCGACGTTTCGTTTGGATTCAGAGAGCTTTTCGCCCGCCTTCTGGAGATCCTCACCAGGGCCTTTTCCAGCTTGCTCACCTGCTCCTTCGCCGACCGACGCCTGGTCGGCCGTTTTCTCTGAGACGTCTTTGTCGATCCGTTCGTGGGATTTAGGCCGCCAGTCGTCCCAGTCATCGAACGCATCGCTGTCAACGCCCACTTCGTTGAGAGCGTGGGTGATTCGCTCACCGTGCTCAACGACATCGCCCCAGTCGCCTCGGATTTTGAACCCTGAAATGCTCTCTTGCATCAGTGGCTACTCACGTCTACGGTCGGATACATAAATCTCGCATGGTCAGTTCCCCCAGATGAGTCTGTTCAACCGATCATTGAGGCGGCTCGTCAGACGACCGGCCCACGCTCCGGGAGACACTCGCGCGAGTTTTCGCTCGTCAATCTCGATACGGTCACCAGAGAACGGTTCACGTGACTGTCCAGCCTCATCTTCGCCTTCTGCCGCGTCGACTACCACCGACATCGAACATCGACCACATGCTTCTTGCTTTTTTGGCATCGATTCAGCCCCCACTCGAACCTACATCCTCTTAACTCTTGCAGGCTTAATCACTCGTCTCACGGAGCAATCGCTGACGGTGGGTGGGACAGGGGAGATCGCTCGTCCGCGTACGGTTACTGAGGTGTTCAGGCGTTGAGAAGGGACAAGATTGCGTCCGAATGGAGAAACAACTGTTATACTTCAGCTCCGACAGTTCGTCATATGAGTTATCGAGTCGTGGATCCGTACGCAGTCGACACGCAGGGCCATCCCAAGCGGGAAGCAGACATACGGCAGCTCTCTGAGCCAGGCGGACTGGAGACAACGAGTATCAATCAGTTCAAGGCTGACCCCGGCGACCAACTCCCGCTTGCGTATCACGTCCACGAACAGCAACAGGAGGCGTTTTACATCATCGAAGGATGCCTCCAGTTCGAGACCCCTGACGGTCATTATCAAGTCTCTGCAGGAGAATTGTTCGTCGTGGACGCGGGCAGCCCACACCGTGCGGAAAACCCCGCAGACGCGGACGGACCGGCAGTCGCACTGGCGATTGGCGCGCCACCAGTCGATGACGTGAGCCCCTATCAGCCGGATGATGAGTGATTCAGAACCCAGCGGAGACGAGACTGGCGGCCCAGCTGCATCAAGAGCGGCGCCAAATGAGGAGGTCGATTACGGTGCCGAGGAGTGGCAAGATCCGCTGTCGGGAGCAGTTCCCAAAGAGGAGTTACCAGCCGAAATCGTCGAAGAGGTGCCGTACTGGGAGAGTGATCCGTATCTCGACCACGTGAGCGACCGGTTGATGTACAACTACACCCTGTCGAAAGACCACCGGGAAGTCGGCAGTCGTTGGGATCTGCACGGCAAGATGCGGGTACTTAATCAAAAGCAGTTTTTCCACCCCGCGCTCTCGTACGGCGACCACGAGTCAGAAGAGTATCTGTTCGCCCGGCGGACCGACCGCCCCACGGTCCGAGAACTGGAGCGAGCCGTGCAACTGGGCCACGATCTCGCTGACGAGCGGGTCACCGCCGACGAAGAACATTATCGTACCGACTTCACGTTCGTGTTCGTCGCAGACGAGATCCCTGACGACGTGCGCGAGTTCGTCAGCGGGTTTCGCGACCGTAACCTGCTGAAATACGGGTATTACGGCCACTACGAGGTGAGTGTGGCCGTGGTTGAGCCACGCCAACAGAATGTCGTCGCAGGCGAGGCCGCCGATGTAATCGAGGCATTCACTCTCTGGGAGGATGTCACCGAGCCCAACGAGGGATTTTTATCGCGGCTGGCTAAGCGATTCTGGAAATAAAATGTATCCAGTTTCTCGCCGGGGTCTGATGTCAGTCGCGCTCGTGTGGCTGGCCGGCTGTAGTGTGGTGCCAGACGATCCCGAGCCAATCCAGGCGGCCGCTGACACGGCCGCGGTGTTGCCCGAGGGAGCCAGAGTCGCAGAGATAGTCAATGCGGAGACGACCGTCGAGACCACGGTGACGGGCAATCTCAGCGGCGATGTCGAGATGACCGCTCGAAGAGATGTGAACGCGACGGTGTATCGCCGTGTGTACAAGCTGGCGGTGGTGTGTTCGGACTCGTTACGGCCCCAGTGGTCAGCTCGAACAGCAGGAGCTGCTACGAGACCCGGTCACCGCACTTGAGGAAGCCCGTGTCGTCCAGCTCACGACCGACATCGAAGTGGAGCCGACGAGCGGGTGGATGGAATCAGGCTCAACACCCTTGCTGGGGTCCACAGCCACAGTCTCGGAACTAACGGCCACCAGCGGTGACGAAACTCGTCGGTTCGTCCGAGCGAGGGCCCGGGTCGACGGCGACGGAGTAACTGCAATTGCAGCCACACCAGAACCGGCATTCGATCAGGTGAGACACGGGTGAGAACCGACGGCCGTCAGATCGGATGCCATACGAGAGTTATCTGCAATCCTCAGGACATCTCCGTAGCCACGCAGAAAAGTAATTAATCAAGAGTGCGCAGACAATCCGTGATCCCGACTGTGTGTCATTTGGCGGCGGTTCCCGTGATCGGGAAAGCTGACACCCAGATATAGTGGAGGATCAGGGAGATAGCAAGGATGTGCCGACACTACGTCATTTACTCGCCGTATTAGAGGCGAATGATTTGGATTGGTTGCTGGTGACCTCGTAACTCTGTTCGGATTTTGATCCGTGTGCGTTCTGTCTGAGACGGCGAAGCGTGCAGACTACTCGTTCAGGAGTGGGAGAGACTCAAGTGCAATCCCGGCTCTTGCAGCAATACCTCTCCCCATTTTGTTCCCGCTGATTGCCTGTTTGTAGGCAGTTTCTTGCATCGAGCTGTCTCCTAGTGGATGTATCACGACAGTCGTTCCAGACGGCCCGATTTCGACCGTGAGTATCGATATGGGATATGAACAGACTGCTGGCGCGATTAACTCTCTGACTCCATCTCGTTGATGAGTCCCCACAAGATGCTGATGACCGGATAGCACGATATTGGCGTCATGTTCTGATAGTATCGCCCGGAGTCGACAAGGATCCTCAACCGGGAAATTCTGCCAGTCCCCACCGGGATTGTGTGGAAGTTCGTGGAGATTATGATGCATGAACACTATCGGTGTTGTCGTTTCTGAGAGCAACTGATCGAGTCTATGGAGCTGCCGACTTGACACTTTTCCGCCATGGCCGTTGGTGAGGTGACTCTCCGGGTGAAAGGCGGTGTTGAGTCCGATCAATTCAATCGGATCGAGGCGCTTGATTATCGGATACCGACTCTGTGTATACCGCTGTCTGAACTCTTCGAGAGGTTGTCCCGGGTGGTTATCGAATTGCTTCGGGGCATCGTGATTTCCAGGCAGTGTAACCGTCGGTGCTGCCACAGGATCGATTATCTCATCGTACTTGTCGAAGTTCCACAGTTCACCGTCTTTCGTGAGGTCTCCCAAGATGACGACCCCATCGACGTCCATCATCTGTACTTTACTGACCGCTCGTGTCAACAGACGCTCGGTCTGGTCGAACTGTTTCCACGTGTTTTCAGCTCGTGTCGCAATGTGTGGGTCAGCAATGACAGCGAGTATCGTTTTCTCTGGCGATCGGGGGCGAGCCAGACGGGCGAGAGTCGTGCTGTTTTCCAGCGTTGGAGTCCCGGTCGGCATCGTTCCGACCCGTGGGGGTGATGCAGTCATAGGCTCGTAATCTCGGCCGATTTTATCGAAGCACTTGCTTGAGTCTCGATAATATGGGCATCATCTTCGTCGAAATCGACAGACAACCGACTCCCGACGGCAGGATCGATCGAGTCGCTCTCCAGGATGACCGGGGTTCCGTTGGGAAGCGAGGCCGTGATCCTTGAGACGCTTCCCAGGTAGGTGATATCTTCCACAGTGGCCTGGATAGCCCCAGTCTCAAGGTCGAAATCGTCGGGCCGGACACAGATTGTGACGCCCGAGATGGTGTCACTCAGCCCGTCCATCTCGAGTGTCGTGAATCCGAGATCGATTTTCCCGTTGGACGCGTCACCGGTGAACAGATTCGACGTGCCGACGAAGTCGGCGATGAACGGCGTCTCGGGCCGCTCGTAGATCTCCGATGGTGTTCCCACCTGTTCGATTGTGCCGTCTCGCATCACCGCAATCCGGTCACACATCCTCATCGCCTCCTCCTGATCGTGGGTCACATACAACACGGTGGTTCCAAGATCGGTGAGAAGCGTGCGAATTTCTTGTTGAAGTCGGGCTTTGAGTTTGGCATCAAGTCCCGTCATCGGTTCGTCTAACAGGAGCACGTTTGGCTCAATCGCCAGCGCCCTCGCGAGTCCGACGCGCTGCTGTTGGCCGCCGGAGAGGTTTTCGGGACTTCTATCGGCGAGTTCGGCTATTCCCACCATTTCTAGTAGTTCCTCGGCACGACGACTACGATCTCGCTTCGAGACGCCCTGCATCTTCAGGCCGAACGCGACGTTTGCGCGAACACTCATGTTTTCGAACAGCGCATACGATTGGAAGACTAATCCGACGTTGCGGTTTTCAGGTGGGACGTCCGTGACGTTCTGGTCGTCAAAGTGGACCTGTCCGTCTGTGGGGGTTTCGAATCCTGCGACTGTTCTCAGTGTGGTCGTTTTCCCACAGCCAGATGGTCCCACAACGCCCAGTACTTCACCGTCGGCTATCTCTAAGTCAATTCCATCCACTGCTGTCTCTGTTCCGTATGTTTTCTCGATTGAATCGAGGGTGATAATTGCCATTATTGGTATCGTCCGTCGTTAATTGTCTCTCAATTCAGCATTGCGAGTCGTACTGAATCCTGTGCCACCGATGAGTTGAATAATCATCACGGCCAGCATGACGATCAGAAAGTACACGGAAACCCCCGCTGCGGCGATCAGAATCGGGTTCCGAGTGATGGCAGAGTACAAGAACAGGGCAAATGGCTCGGGACCGCGTGCGTACACCAACCAAGTGAAATTGAACTCGGCAGCGGCCAGAATCCACGTGACAATCGCCCCGGCCAAAATCCCCTTTTTTGCATTAGGGACGATGACCGTCACGAACGTGCGGAGCCAAGACGCGCCCAATGAGCGACCGGTTTCTTCTAGTTGTCGCAGATCCATCGACTGGAACGAACTCTGCACTATCAGCACCATGAACGGCGATTTTAAGATAGAATATCCGACAATCAATCCGAACACCGATCCAGCATACTGAGGATACGTCTGGAGAAACGCCACACCCAGAATGATCCCTGGGGCGATCGGGAGGATTGAAAAGGTATTGATCCAGTCGCGACCCGGAAACTCGTAGCGAGTAACAGCATAAGCCACCGGGACACCAATGAGAATGTTGATAACCATCCCGCCGGTCGCGAGCAGTGCGCTGAACCAGAGCCCGTCTCCGAGACCTCGCTGACTGCCGACATCGCCTGTGAGAGCTTTCATCCAATTTTCCACAGTGTAGAACCCACTCGGGAGGATACCTGTCCAGTCGGTCGCGAACGACGCGAAGACAGTTAGCACGACTGGCAGGATCAAAAACATGAGTGTCACTACCAAGCCCACCAGTAGTAGGGGTGTTCCGAAGGTACCGCCTGGGTCGAATCGAGCGAGCCGAGACCGATTGACAACAGTATCTCCATCCGAGAGCACCGGGCTGTTTTCTGCTTCCGGGTTCTCATCGGAACGTTGTGTCGGACCGCTCATACGGTCGTCACCTCAGCGCTGGTGAACTGGAGACCGACGTAGGTGAACGCGATCATAAACACAAAATACAAGAATCCGATAGAAGCGGCAGTCTGGACTTCGAAGCCGTTGGCAATCTCGTGTTGGATCCGAAGTGTCGCCACCCCGAGACTCTGCAACACGAGCACCGTCCCGAAGATTGTGAGTGCGGTCCGAAACGTCAGAATAAATGCTGCGACCACACCGGGGCGGATCTGTGGAAGAGTGACGGCATAGAACGTCTTGAGCGGGCTGGCACCGAGAGACCGGGCAGCTTCCTCCGCGTCCTCGTTAACCTCCGCGTACGTCCCTCGCATCACCATCGCTGCCCGTGGGATCAGAGAGTAAAGATACGCCAAAAATAGTCCAAACACGGTGGTAGCTGTCGCGAGCCCGATTGGGTCACCGTTGAGCAGGGCCGCGAGAGCATTCGTGATGAGACCTGTACGGCCCAGAATCACGATGATCAGAAATGCGACGATGATTCCGGGAACCGCGATTGGGAATGAGATCAACGCGACAAGAATACGTTCGAACGGGAGGTTGTATTTTTCCAAACAGTGTGCCACGCTGATACCGATGACCACCGCGACGACTGTCGTCAGTGTCGCAAACCATAGTGTGTTCCAGGCGATCTCGAGATAGACAGGGTCCGTCACTAACCTCGCATAGAAATCGACTGTCCAGCCAATACTCTCGTATGGATCAGTAGACAGCGATCCTCGAAGCATCGTGGCCATCGGAATAAACGCCGAAATCGTTGCGAGAGCAAAAAACGGGAAACAGAGACCGACAATGCGGCGGCGCCTCCGCTGTATCTCGGTATCTGGGCTGACGAACTGCCGCAAGATCCGTTCAACAGCGTTGGGATCGGTTCCCGACTCGGCCGCCATGATCAGAACCCTGCGATGTCGGCGCCTTCGCCAATGTCACTGATAATATCTGATTGTTTTTCGACGAGTTCGACCTGATCGACGGTGAACTCAGTTCTCTCGTATTCAGACACGTCAGGGAACTCACTGGGAAGATCGAGCTCTTGCCACCGGACTGGACGGACGTACGCGTCGAGAAAGACCCGCTGTCCTTCCAACGACAACACATAATCCATGAATACTTTTGCTGCCTCCGGATTCGGGGCCTGATCGAGCATACCGAAACCGTACGGGATGTTAATCGCCCCTGGGGTGCCGTCTGGTCCAGTGAGAAGCGCGAGGCCAACCTGATCCTCGTCAAAATCGTCGTAATTGTATCTGGTGTTGAGTGCGTGGTAATCGTATCCGACTCGAGTCGATATCTCTCCGGCAGTGAACAATTGGTCAGCATCTCCCTGAATCTGTGCTCCTTCCTCGATAACATCATCGTAATAATCGATGACGGGCTGGACATTGTCGAGGTCACCGCCGTAGGCATTGTTAATCGAGAGACACATCGCAAGCCCTTGTGCCGCTTGCGGATTCTCGATCCACAGATCTTTCGCGATCTCTGGGTTTTTCAAGTCCTCCCAAGTTTCCGGCTCGTCGAGACCACGCTCTTCGTATATATCCTTCCGGTAAGTGACCGCTGTCGTCACTACACGGGTAGTGGTCATATGACCGTTATCTGTCCGGAGATCAACAGGTACCTTGTCCCACCCAGTCGGTTTGAAGTCGGTCGTGAATCCGTCTTTCATCGCCTCGACTCCATACGAGTATCCCCCATTGTACCCCGAATGGGTCGGGTTCGCGGCGTTAGACCGGATATGTGTGAGCGCTTCGCCAGACGACCGCTGGTCGTCGTTCATATCGAACCCAAACTTGGTTTTGACCTCCTCCATAACAGACGCCCAGTTCATCCAACCAGTTTGCACGGCGTAGTAGTACAGCTTATCCGTTGGAAAGTTCGCTGAATCGACTGTCGTCTCATAATCGCCGTATCCAACCTGATACTCTTTGCCGCCAGACTGGGACCCGCCACCTCCACTGATCCCCATACAGCCTGCTGTGCCGAACGCGAGCGCGGCTCCAGTTCCAGCAAGTACGTCTCGTCGGGTCTTGTCCTCGGTACCGTTCACAGATGGTTTCTGGTCCATCATCAACCTAACTCAGCAGATTGGATAAAAACGATTATAATGTTGATATATGCTTCAATTATATCTATTCTTGGTAATATTTGTCTTTTTATTGTTAATCACTACGTACTGATCTGAAATCTTATTATGTCTATATGATTTGGGTGAGTCATCTCTGCACGACCCCTAGTTTGAATCGGCTCCAGCCTGGAGACGCTTGGCTAGCTGCCCGAAGGGAGATTCGTCTCATCATCATCTTCGCGTCTCCGTTGTGTTTTTGTCCTCGTTTTGTGACGACGTTCTCGTGACTGCTCTCGCGACCACTCTATGGGTGACTCAATTCGAGTGAACTGACAACATATCGAGTGTTCCCCCGGCCCAGTTCACCCGGATATCTACAGATTGACCTCTTCCCACTGAGCCGGAGGAGTCGGTTGTGCAGAATCCAGTCAGACGGAAATGAACCCGATGCCAGCAGTTCGTGACGCATCTCAGTCACTATCTCGCAGTTGTCGTGTTCAAAAAATGTGCGCGCGGAAGCGACCTCAGTCGTCGCTCGGTTCTGCCGCCGGAGTCTCGCTCTGTCGCCGAGCGTCGGTGATAGATCCGTAACCCAATCTAATCAACGCCAGCGCGAGCCCAATCAACACGAGAGCCAGAACAATCTGGACACTCGATGAGAGGACTGCCGAGGGACTCTCGGCACCGCCCTGGAGAATCTGGAGATACAGGTTCTCGTAAACCGCCAGCCAGGCGAGTCCCAGGATAGTGATCGTCGCCATGATCGCCATCGGGACACCGGTCGAGACAAGTTGTTTGGTGCTGTCCCAGTTGGCCAGCCAGACAGTCGCTGTCAGCAGGGCCAGCGCAGCCAGGAGCTGGTTTGCGCCGCCGAATAGCGCCCACAGAACGGTCCACTGTCCGGAAATGACAAGTAGGTACGCTGGAACGATCTGCAGGAACGGATTCGTGTATCGACCGCGGGCGAGCGAGCCGACCCCGCCGCCGAATCCAGTGTCATTCTGACCAGGCGTCACTTCGACAATTTCTTCCATCATGTACCGTCCCAGTCGGACAGCCGTGTCAGTCGAAGTCAGGAGGAAACTCACCAGCACCAGCGCCATGAATACCGATCCAATTTGCACCGGGACGCCAAGGCTGGTCAGCATGATACCGCCGCCATCTGCGAAGTTTGGCAGCGCGCGGCCGATTCCGCCGCCGGCAGTAGTGCCGGCAACCGCAATTGTTGAAAGAGCAACAGACGCCAGGAGTCCCTCACCGAGCATCCCGCCGTACCCAATCGTACGGGCGTCAGTCTCCTTGCTGAGTTGTTTCGCAGTCGTGCCCGACGAAACGAGAGAGTGGAATCCACTGATCGTCCCGCAGGCAATCGTGAGGAACAGCAACGGGAATAGCGGGAGGAACACTCCTTCGACTCCCCAGAATCCGTTCCAGGCACCAATGGAGTCAGAGATCACCAGCGGTTGCGAAGCAGTGCCGAACAGCGATCCAACGATGATCGCAATGATTGCTCCGCCGACGCCGGCGTACAGGAGGAACGATGACAGATAATCACGAGGCTGGAGGAGTACCCACACTGGCAGGGCACTCGCGATAGCGCCGTAGATCATCACAACCGGGATCCACGCGGCAGTGTTGCCGCCAAGCGCGGACGCGCCCGGGACCCAACTGCCGACACCGCTGAGCAGAATAATCGTTCCCTCTGCGTGAGACGCATCACCAGCCAACTCAAACAGCGCCACCGGGTACTGGATCCCGATCCAGACTGACGCGAATACACCCGCGACGAACAGCGCTGTCCCAGGAATCAGTGGGCCATTGAACTGGTACAGATACGCACCGAAGAGAAGCGCCAGTCCGATGTACAGTGACGAGACAGTCACAACCGCCGGGTAGGCGTTGAACACGAGTGCGACAACGAGCGCAAACACCGCAACGACCAGGATGATCGTCAGGAAGGCAAACCACAGCAACATGTCCTTCCCTCGGTCGCCGACGTACTCGCCGATCATATATCCGATCGACCGCCCCTCGTGTCGGAGTGACCCGGACAGCGAGACAAAGTCGTGGACGGCCCCCATCAATGGATTACCGATTGCGATCCATAGCAGTGCCGGGACCCATCCCCACACCGCACCGGCCGTGATTGGGCCGACGATGGGAGCACCCCCAGCAATACTCGAAAAGTGATGGCCGAGGAGTACTGGCTTTTTCGCTGGAACGTATTCCTGGCCATCTTCGTATTTGTGCGCCGGTGTCTCGTCAGTGTCGTCAAGTTCGAGGAATTGAGCGAGATACCGGGAATAACCAACATACCCCACGGTAAATGTTGCAAGGGCTGCCACAACAATCCATAGTACTTGTACCATGTCAGAGTATCACGTATTTATCTATGAACATAAATCATAAACATTGGGGTTTTGTGTGAAGTCCCTCGGGGGCAAGCCCCGAGGCTTCACCGTGTAGGGTTCTGCACAGCACCCGCAGGCGACTGTCAGTCCTCCCGACCTTCCTCTTTCGAGGTCGGGTTGACTGAACACCCGAACACACCGTGTCCGTGGAGATCGCTCCA
>JAQCMZ010000247.1 GCA_028274825.1 Haloferacaceae archaeon | reverse complement strand
GAAACTGACCCACGTGTCTCTGGTAATGTGTCGGGTATGACACGACAGCCATTTTCAGCCCGACTGGGACTGTGGCGGCTCACTCGTCACCCGACCGTGCGCCGGCTGTACGAGTGGGTACACGAGACCGGCGTCGTCGCCCAACTTGTCCAGGTCCAACGGTCTATATCTAGTGCTGATATCGATGTGGTTGCGCCGGCGGGAGTCAGACTGTCGAGTGCGCGGGCCATAGACTCCGTTCTCGACCAGTTATCTGACGCACCTCTCGCCCCTGATGATATAATCATCTGTATTCACAACAGGGAGGAGACGACTGGGAAGGATTGTCTGTGCCATCGACCAGTGTGCGTCCCTGAACGCCACCGGCGAATAGATATCGATGGCGCGCATCTATGGAAACTGCATGTCTTCCCCGACGGACGCGGGCGCGGGGTCGGCTAGGCGCTCATCGGCCACGCTATCGAGATGAGCGCGACAGAGCCCGGTGAAGCACTCGTCGCCCCGGATAATCTTCCGGCGCGACGCACGTTCCGTGGACTGGGCTTTCAGCCGGTCGAGTAGTTCACCAGTGTCAGGGATTGGCCGCCGCCAATGGCACTGACAGCGCCTACTTGACTGACGCATAGGTGAAGCATGGAGAATATAATTATATTGTGTCTAATTTATATAGGAATAGACAGAAACTTGTAATCAGACATCTCAGAGTCGGGTGTCGACATACCAACCAGCATACTGCCGTTCGAGGTGCCAGAGCCAGTGACTACCCAGACGGAGCCTAAGAGAGGTCCTGCGTACCCCCATCGCCTTATGTAAAAATTGGCTCTGTAATGCTATCCAGATTTTACATAAGGCTCAGATAGCCGGCAGCACTGCAGTCCCGCTGTCTCAGAATCGCCACCGAACAATCGCATGAGTATCCCGAAACAAGACAGAACAAGACGGGACACACGCCACGGGGCCATCCAAGATGATACTGAGGCGGGTCGAGAGTGTAGTGGATAGACCGGTGAACTCGGTGTCTCCCGAGACTGCCGAGTTTGCCGACACCCATGATAGCACGGAGACACCCATCACGGAGGGGGTCACCTGCAGAGAACGACGGTTCGGACGTACAGGTATCGATCACGGGGGATAGCGAGTTCGGTGTCAGAACTCGCCGAACCGGGTGACCGCTTCGAGTTCGTCGGTCTTCGGGTCGGAGAACGCGTCTCGGGCAATCGACCGTTTGTGAACCTCGTCGGCGCCGTCAATAATCCGGAATTGACGGACGTTTTCGTAAAAGTTGGCGAGCGGGAGGTCACGGCCAATACCGTTGCCACCGCAGTACTGGAGCGCGGAATCGATCGTCTGTTGAACGACATTCGCGGTGAATGTCTTGCTCATCGCCACCTCGATCCGAGCCTGACTTCCCGCGTCGATTTGAGCGGCAGCGTGTCGAACCATAGTTCGAGCGGCGTGAAGGCGGGTCCGATGGTCAGCGATATCGAACCGAGGCCCCTGTTTGTCGGCTATCGACTCTCCGAACCCCTCGCGGTCGGAGAGATACGCCGTCGCGATATCCAGCGCACGGTCGCCCATCCCCGCGAATCGCATACAGTGAGTGAGTCGGGCAGGACCGAGCCGCTGTTGGACGAGTGAAAACCCCTCGTGTTCTGTTCCGAGCGTGTTCTCGACGGGCACCCGAACATCGTCGAATCGGATTTCAGCGTGTTCTGTACCCAGAAGCGTCTCGCCCATGTGCGGGATCCCGCGGATCACCTCCACCCCGGCGGTGTCGGCAGGCACCAGAATCACAGAACACCCCTCATACGGATGGGCATCTGGGTCTGTCCGCGCGAACGTCAAGAGCACGTCCGCCTCAACGCCGCCGGTAGTCCACCATTTGTGGCCGTTGATCACCCACTCGTTGCCGTCCTTGTGGGCGGTGGTTTGGAGCATTTTCGGGTCAGAGCCGCCCCCACCGGGGGGTTCCGTCATTGCGAAGCCGGAACTGGTTTCTCCCCGTGCGAGTGAAGGGAGCCACCGGGCTTTCTGCTCTGGGGTGCCAGCGAGTTCGATCGTGTGCATATTGCCTTCGTCCGGCGCCGCACACCGCAGGGCTGCCGGGCCAAGCAGACTTCGGCCGGCCTCTTCGAAGACGGGCAGCATCTCTCGGAATCCAAGCCCTAACCCGCCGAATTCCTCGGCCACCTGTGGCGCGTATACGCCACGTTCGCGAGCTAGCTCTCGGAGCGCATCTATCTTGACACTCGAGATCGGCCCCGAGCCGAGAAACTCCCGTTCGACGGGAATCACCTCCGACTCGACGAACTCCCGGACCTCCGCTGCGACGGCTGGTCCCTGCCCGATATCCTCGTATTCCATACAGATGTGTCCGGCTGATAAGACAAAACTCTGTGCCCCTCCACAGCCGCCACGATGAACCGTCCGAGTCCGATAGTCGAGAGATACCGTGGCATCATGACGCGGGACGGTCGGCAAACCCCCGGAGTAGATCCGCTCGGAGATGTTGAGAACGGGTTCTCACGATCGAGACGGAGATCCCGGCATCGAACCGTTAATCTCAGACGGGACAGACCAGCGGCTCATTCTGACCCGAATACAGAAATCATAGGACCACAACCAGCTATTATCTGCTAATGATTGCCACATCACGCCCGAGGGCAGTCGGCTGGCGAGTCGCTCATCCGACAGGCGGGGGTATCGTGTGACCGCCGAATATCTGGACCGACTCGTCGACCGGGATGCGCTGCGCGAGTATTTACGCGAGATGTTCGGTCCGGCATCGGTGTACAGTATCGACCGGCATCCAGCGGGTCACTCCAACGAGACGCTGTTCGTCGCCTGGGGTGACCGAGAGTTAGTCATCCGACGGCCGCCACCCGGCGAGACAGCAGATACCGCGCACGATGTCACTCGGGAGTACAGCGTGACGCAAGCGCTGGTGGAGACAGCAGTGCCGACGCCGAACCCGCTGGCCGTGTGCGAGAATCACGCCATCATGGGTTCAGATTTTTATCTGATGGAACGGCTCGACGGAACCGTGATCCGTGGCGACGAGCCCGACCGGTTCGGCACAGCCGCGGCTCGCGGCTCGCTCGCTGTGGAACTTGTCGACTCGCTTGCCGCCATCCATGAGATTAATCCGGAGACGGTAGGCCTGGAGGAGTTCGGCCATCCGGAGGGATACACTCGCCGGCAGGTGACCCGGTGGACGGAGCAACTCCAGTGGGCCTTCGATACGACGCGTCCCGTCCGAGACGTGTCAGCGTTGGTCTCGATTGGAGACTGGCTAGAGGCGAATCTCCCCCAGACACATCCGGAGACGCTAGTCCACGGTGATTTCAAACTGGATAACGTGATGTTCGCTCCTGGGACGCCACCGGAGGCAATCGCAGTGTTCGACTGGGAACTCTCCACGCTCGGGGATCCGCTGACAGATTTGGGGTGGTTACTGCTGTTCTGGCAAGACAACACTGATCCCGAGCCGCCGATCCCAGCGTTGACCCCCTCTTTCACCACTCGTGACGGGTATCCGTCTCGAGAGGGGCTAATCTCACGATACGAACGGCAGGCGGATCGAGCGTTCACGAATAGCCGATTTTACCGGGTGCTGGCCGCCTACAAGATGGCCGCCCTGGGGGAGATGTTTTTCGCACGGCATCTCCACGGTGACGCAGACGACCCCCTGTATCCCGAGATGGAGACCGCTGTCCCCCGGCTCGCTGATCGGACGATAGCGTTTGTCGACGGCGAGACAGATGCGCTGTGAATTAGCTCGTCTCACAGCCCCAGGCCAGGGGGTCTCGGGGTGAACTGTGACCCGCTCGGTGATGCTCAGCCCAGAGGATACACCTCGGCGGTTAATCCGTGCCACAGGACTCTCAAACCGCTCCGAAGTCGAGCACAGAGTCACTCCGCCTGTGTAACTCGTTACTCGCTGTGAGACACGAGTCAGCGAGCCGTCCACCCCCCGTCGGCGGCGACGGTTTCGCCGGTGACGAAACTAGACATATCCGACGCAAGAAATGCTATCGGTCCGGCGATTTCTGCCGGGCTGGCGAACCGATCCAGCGGGGTCCGGTCCAGAATCGACTCCTGAAGTGAGTCGGTTTCCCGAAGCGGCTCGGTCAGGTCGGTAGCGACGTACCCCGGCGCGACAGCATTGACCCGGACGTCGGGCGCCCAGTCTAAAGCCATACTCTTCGTGGCGCCGACCAGGCCGTGTTTCGAGGCGACGTACGGGTGTTGACGTGGCAGGCCGACCACCCCCGCGACACTCGCGATATTGACGACGGCTCCATCAGCGGCGACTAACTCCGGACCGGCCGCCCGGATTGTCCGAAAGGCTCCACGAAGATTGACATCCAGTACCTCCTCGACAGCCGCTGACTCGATATCGCCCGGCGTCCCCAGTGCGTCTGCAGGGTTGAATCCCGCATTATTGACGAGAATGTCAATCCCTTCGAAGGTCGATACCGCCTCGTCGACGAGTGCCTCGACATCGCCGTCGTCGGTCACGTCGGCAGTGACGGCAGCGGCAGAGACGCCCATATCGCGGGCCTGTGTCGCGACGGCTTCGATTTCTGCGGTAGTTCGGGCCGTGGGGATTACGTCAGCCCCGGCCGCCGCCAATCCGAGCACGACCGCTCTGCCAATCCCACGCCCGCCGCCAGTGACGATCGCCACCTGGCCGTCGAGATCCGGCCCGATCGACCCGGAGAGCAGGTCGTCACTCGTCACCGGGCTATCCGACGCCACAGACCGGTCAGTCACCGTTCTCTCCCCGGCGCGTGAGGTAACTCAGGCTGGTCTAACCCCGCTCGAATCGACTGTTTATCGAATTTACCAGTGGCGGTCTTTGGGAGTGTCTCGCTAAGACGGATCTCGTCTGGCAGCCACCACTTCGGGACAGCCCCTGCCAGCGATTCGCGTAGTCCCTGCTCGTCTGGGTCTGCCCCCGCTCGTGGAACCACGACGCCTAA
>JAQCMZ010000245.1 GCA_028274825.1 Haloferacaceae archaeon | reverse complement strand
GGAACGCCAGATTGCGCGTTTCAGTCTGAATACTGACGATTAACTGCTAGTAACTCTGACAAACCGCCTCGGATTGAGTCCGAACAGGCGAGCAGAGGGGGTTTCGGGCCTTGCTCTATCGGTGACACAGCAGATGCCGGATACGCGGTGGAGACGCATTCCCGACAATTGTTACTGTTGGCGGCCAAACGACCCTGTGTGCAGGGCCTCAGTTTTCGTGACCGCTCGGTATTTGTCGATGCGGCCGAGGCGCTGGTGATCGCAGATGTTCACGTTGGCCGTGCCCAAGCCTCTGACGTGGAGTTTCCTCTCGGTGAATCGAAAGACCATCGACGACGGCTGACCGACCTCTGCACAGCAGTCGACCCTGATACGGTAGTCATCGGCGGTGATGTACTGCACACGTTCGGCTGGACGACTGACGAAGCTACCGAGTCACTTCGCTCGCTCACTCGGGTGTGTCGTGAGGCGAGGGCTAAACTGGTGTTGGTCGCTGGCAATCACGACACCGTCCTCTCAGAGGCATTCAGTGGCGACGTTCACGATCAGTATCGGCTTTCCGACGGAACAGTCGTGTGCCACGGACACACCGAGCCTGATGTGACGGCAGATCGGTATATTATCGGTCACGATCACCCTGCTATCGAAATCGAGGGGGTCCGACATCCGTGTTTTCTGTACGGTGACGACATCTACCGCGGAAGCGATTTGCTGGTGCTTCCGGCATTCACTCAACTGGCGGCCGGGGTTGAGGTGAATCAAATGCGCACTGAAGATTTCCAGTCGCCGCTCGTCACTGATGCCGACCCTCTGCGGCCGGTTATCTGGGATAGCGACGCTGAAGAAGCCCTGCAGTTCCCTCAATTAGGCCGATTCCGCCGGATGCTGTGACCGCCAGCCACGACAGTCTCACCAGAGTATTCCCGAGCAGTCAAGAGCACAGACTGGACAAACAAGCTGGGTAACCTCGTTGGCTATCCTCCCCTCAGATCTGATAGACGCATTCCGGTCTTCTGAATTGCAGCTCCTGTCTAACCAGTTCAGTCGGTAATAGCGGCGGCTGCGCGTTGGCCACTCTCCAGTGCCCCCTGAATCGCAGACCATTCGGTAAATTCGCCGGCGAGATAAACTGGCCCATTTGGGGCGTCTACGCCCGGGAGCCCATCAAACACTCCCGGAGGTTGCACAAACTGCGCATCCGGGATTCGGTCAGTGGCGAGGTGTTCGAGTCCCTCGAAAGACCGCCCCGGGTACCACTCGGACAACACCTCACGAGTGTCGGTCAACAGTGCGTGGTCGTCGCGGTCTTGAGTCGTCTCGCTGAGAAACGTCGCATTCAACAGACATCGCCCGGCAGGACTGTACTCTGGGGCCACCTCTGATGCAGGCACCACCGAATTCGGCTGGCCCCCCTCGGCGTTGAGTAAGATTCGTTTGCCTGTCTCCAATTCGACACCGTCTGGAAGCGCGTACCACTGTGTCACGCAGCCGACAGTTTCAGTCGGGATCGAATTCACCCCTGTCAATCGGTGTGCCTCTGGAGCCTGTGTCGCGATAATGGCTGTGTCTCCCTCGCGTGTTTCCCTGGCGGTCTCGACGGTAACGCCACCGGCTTCCGGAGAGACACGCTTCACCCGGGTGTCTGTCTCGAGTGTGACGCCTGCTTCCCGCGCCTGTCTTGCCAGTTGCCGAGGGATTGCTTCTATCCCCTCGGCTGGAACGGCAGTGGCTCCGGTGGAGAGACACCGGAAAGTGTACTCGAAGACGTGTTTCGACGTTGAGAGTGAGCGGTCGAGAGTAATCCCCCCGTAAAATGGTGCTACGAAGTGTTCTACGTACGCTTGCGAGAACCCCCGGTCACGAAGATACTCCTGGATAGACGCATCTGACCCCGAGAAGAAGGAGTGATCTCTTTTGCGTGCGAGAATGACGCGTAAGAGTAGTGTTCGGAGTTTGTCGGCAAACGTCACCTCAGAATTGAACGCCGATTCGAGGGCGGAACGAGGTGCGCGAAGCGGGTCAGCAAGCACTGCCCGCGAGTTTGGCCGACAAATTGTCGCTCCGGGAGCGAATGATCGCAGATCCAGCGCCTCCAGATTCAATTGTTCACGGGCGGCTGGATACGACGTGAACAGCACTTGAAATCCGCGGTCGAGAGTGAATCCGTTGACCTCTCGGCTCCGGACGCGGCCTCCAACGCGACTCCGTCGCTCGAGAATACTGACATCTGCGCCGGCCTCTGCCAGCTGTCGGGCGGCCACGAGCCCTGCCAGACCACCGCCTACGACGTATATCTGAGAGTTCATACCCAACGTATTTTCCGCCAGATGATAAGCGTCGCCGACTGGCGGTCGTCGATCGACACACTCTGTATTGCTCGTCTCGGCGGTGAGTGACCGCTGTCTCCCGATGAATCACCGCCGAACGGACTCAAACTCTCACGTGGACAAATCTCCCGCCTTTATTCACGGATTCGGGCAAGACACGTCAGGGGCGATCTCAGTTCATCGTGTCTCTTTGCACACAGGAAGGGATTAGTCAGATGCGCTTTCATAAGCCGTATGAACACGACAGACGCGTTCCGCGGGCTGAAATGTGTCGACTGCGAGACAGTCCATGATACGACGGTTGCAGAGCCCTGCCCGGACTGTGGCCGGTCACTGGATCCGGATTACGCATACGAGACGGTCGATGCCGAGAGAATCCGCGATTCGGCTGCTCGCGCGAGAGAATCATTCGCTCCGCTACTACCGGTGCCGCTTGAGAAGTCGCTGACAGCCGGTGAAGGAGACACACCGCTGGTAGCGGCCCCCCGGTTAGCAGACGAATTGGATGTCGGCGAGGTCGCGATCAAAGACGAGGGTCGCAATCCGACCGGGACAGCCTTCGACCGCGGACTGTGTCTGGCGGTCTCGGCAGCCGCTGGATTGGCTGATGACCGGTCGGTCGAACCGTTGGCGGTCGCTAGCCCGGGAAATGCTGGGCAGTCGGCGGCCGCGTACGCTGGCCGTGCGGACCTCCGGTCATACGCGTTCGTTCCCTCGCGGTGTGCCTTCTCAAACAAGGCGATGATCAACGTCCACGGTGGTGAGATGCAGGTTGCCGGCGGTCGGTTGGGTGGCGCGGTTGACGCACTCGATGATCGTCTGGCGACCGACTATCACGACTTGGGTGCGTTTGCTACACCGTACCGTCATGAGGGAGCGAAACTGATCGCATTCGAAATTGCTCGTGATCGTAACTGGGACGCTCCTGATGCCATCGTGGTTCCGACCGCGACGGGTGAACTTGTCGCGGGCATCGCTAAGGGCTTCACAGAACTGGAGCTCATCGGGCTCACCGAGACGGTTCCGTCGGTCGTCGCTGCACAGGCAGAAGGTTGTGCCCCAATTGTAAAAGCCTGGCAAGAAGGCGCGGAACGAGCAGAGCCGTGGGACATTCCGGATACAATCGCCGGCGAACTAGAGGTACCAGACCCGCCCGGCGACGATGTCGCGATCGCGGCACTACACGACACCGATGGCACGGCCGTCACCGCAGGTGATGGTGATATCCTCGAAAGCGCGGTAGCGGTCGCTGCTACTGAGGTGCTTGAGATGGGCGGGGCTGCTGGTGTGGCCCCCGCGGGTGCGTGGAACCTCGCACAAGACGACTGGTTTGATGATGGCGACAGTGTTGTCCTGGTGAACACAGAATCTGGACTCAAAACTCCAG
>JAQCMZ010000240.1 GCA_028274825.1 Haloferacaceae archaeon | reverse complement strand
TGCTTGGGGCGGGCAGGCCGCCATCGTCCGAGGAGGCGGAATCGCTCTGTTCCGAGCCTGATTCGTCCTTACATACAGGGTCGCCTGCCAGTTCAAACGAGTGGGGAGAACTCTCAGCGGAGTGTCTGAGCGTGGTGTGTGTAGGGCTGTGTCGGATTCATCTGGTGGCTCAAGCCACCAGTATTCTCCTCGAATCTGTATAATCACCCGAGATCTCTGACGGCTGAGCCCGGAGAGTCTCTCGCTGGGCTCTGTGTAGCCGGGCGTCACCGCTCCCGGAACGAAATCACTGTGCTCACCTCGGTCCCTCCGTCTATCGTCTCGGTTGTCACGTCGATGCCAAACGGTTCGCCCGCTGTCGTGTCGTTCACGATTTCAGTTAATTCGGCAGCCGAAGCGTCTTCCTCCAGGACGGCAACCCTGAATAGGCCGCGATTTTCCGATATCTCACTGACTTCGTAACCATCCGCTTCAAATGCGTCTCGCAATTTCTCAAGCATACAATAACTGCTCCTGGCACAGGCATAAACGGTCCGGCAGTTTCTGATGGGATTCTCGCGGGCAGTCGTCTGGTGACAGGCGGACTGTAGCAGACTCGGGTCAAAACCAGGAGACGACGCGAATCAATCACCCTGTAATCACACTTCGAGCCACTCGCGTTCTGTGAACCGGCCTATAATCACGTGGATTAAGACGCTTCCAGAGTCATCACGAGAACGGGCTGGTCTCTCAGAGTAGTTACCCTCGAACCACTGCCCTTTCATCGCCCGTCGATTACTCGAGCTACTCTCGTGTAGCCACCAACCGCACGGTTCAACACGCCGCGAGTCGAATCCGTGAGTATGCCAGTGGCTGATGTTGGAGACATGTCGATTGTCGAGTCAGAGATCACGGCCGAGGATATCGACGCGTTTGCGGAGTTGTCGAGTGATACGAACCCGTTGCATCTCGACGATGAGTACGCCGCAGAGTCGCTTTTCGATGGACGCATCGCACACGGTATCCTCACAGCGGGCGTCATCAGCGCTGCGATTGCCGATTTACCGGGAGACATTGTGTATCTGGAACAGGAGTTAACGTTCGAAAACCCCGTCACGCCGGGGGATACAATTCGGGGAGAGGTCGAGGTACTCGAACAGGTCGACAGCGACCGCATCCGTGTCGACACGAAGGTGTTCACCGTTGTGGACGGTGAGCGAACGTCGCGGGTCATCGACGGAGAAGCACAGGTTATCTCGACAGCTCACGAAGACTCCTGACGCGGGGTCGCTTAGTCCGTCGGCTGTCCAGACTATCAGTTGTCTGTGACCCGGTTCGGTATTCGAGCCCTCAGACCAGTGTGCTAGTCTGGTGGCGCTCACAGAGTGACAAAGACGGGTGCCCGCAGCTGTCAGTCAGATACCTTCTCGAGATTGAGAGAGCGGAAATCGACTCCTGACAGAAGCTAACAGCCTACCCGGGAATTCACTCCCTTCGAGCATCTCTTATTTGCTCCAGCCGTGGGTAATTGCTTGGGGAGAGCGGGACTCTCAGCGGGACTCGTCAGGAAGCGACGAGATTGATGATGGTCTCCTCGTCGACGACGAGATTGTACGCTTCCTCCTCGTCGTTCCACAGGGCGAGTACGTTCTCGAACGAGAGGATAGCCCCAAACGGCGCCGTCTCAAGTGCATTATTGAGACTGGTTTCTCGAGTCAACACCGCGTAGTGATCGACTGTCTGACTGCCGTCACCGACCCGAAACAGTGGATTTCCGCCGTCGCTGAGATCGCGACTCAGCTTCACCGCGAGGAGATTGATCCGCTCGGTGAGGTGAGATTCCATTTCACGCATCTGCGCGATCCGCCCGGGAGCGGCGGTCACGTCGAACAACCGCTGGTCGTCTCTCCGGAGAATCGAATAGCTATACTGAACGTCGACATTTACGAATTCGCCGGGTTCTGCCTCCGGCCCTCGGTCAGCTTCTTCATCGAGACGGCGCTGAAATCCGGGGATCTCCAGGTCAGCCTGGATATCGAAGCTCCAGCCGCGATCCTCGGGCTGGAACCCATCCCAGAGTCGCAACTCCGGTGCGTACACCGTGTATCCGTTCGCTCCCGACACGGCTCGTTCGGCCGCTCGCAGTCCCGTACTGGTGTTGAGATCTGCCGGCGCGATCGCGACGAGGCTCCCGTCGGGCCGCAAAGCGTCGTGAGCCGCCCTGAGGACGGCTTCGGGCTCGTCCAGTTCGCTCAGGACGTTCGCACACAGAATCAGGTCCCAGGGCCCGTCAGTGTCGAGATCGCACTCCTCGACCGGCTGCCGGTGGATGGTGTGGTGAAAGTTCCGCCCGGTGTCGTCGAGAAACTCCTCGAGGATGTCTGCCGCTGGGGTCGGCTCTACCGCATGATACCGGACGAGCGCGTCTTCTGGATAGAAGTCGTCCACCGCGAGTGCTGGGCCACCGACACCGGCCCCGATATCGAGCACCGAAAGCTGTCTGGGGAGCAACTCCTTGCGGGTCAGATCAGCCAACACGTACCCCGGAGTTGCGTACGAGGCAGGCAGATGATACAGCGCGTACCCGAGGGCAGCGACACGGTCGTATTCGATGTCGTTCTGGTAATAATAGTCCGTCTTCAGCCGCCGAATCGCTTCTCGAAGTGTATCGCCACTTTCTCCCGTGTGCCAGTCAGGACCGTACGCTTCGACGAGTTCGCTCTCGAGGACACGTGAATACGACTCGGGAAGCGCAGTGGGCGCCCACTCGGGGTCGGGGCTAGAGATGGGCTCATCTCCGACCGGGAGGAACGTCCCCTCATCTGTCTCCACGAGCCCGATATCGGGCGCCTCCTCTCGGAGCGTCTGTTTAACTACAGCAGGGTGTGGTCTCCCTTCGATATACTCGCAGATTTCTTCGGGGTCGACCGGTCGAACGTGCTTGAGATACCGGGCATTGTCCCGGACAGCCTCTCGGTCAATCACGGGAACACCACCCCGCAGTCGATTGCGCGGAGGGTACTCGCGGACACTCGTTAGTCATGCCGTCGTCGGTCAGACGTAGTCTCACTCGCCTCCCGATAAAGGGTTTCAAAGCCCTCGCGATCGGCATCGGCGATCTGTCGGGCTGCTTCTGCGACTTCATCGGCACCGTCGAACTCCTGTTGAATCTCAGCGTACACGTGTGGCGATCCCTCGGTGACTGTCTCGACGAGATCCTGGAGCTGTTCTGACACGGGAGTGTGAAACGCGTCCGGGACTCGATCGGCCGCCCTCGCCCACGCGAGGATAGCCGTGTGAGCGCTTGCCTGGATTGTCTCCATCGCCCGGTCGTGGTCTTCGGCGGATGTTTCGTACAACTCGTTTCCGTGTTCGCGTATCGCCTGGAATACACTGTCGATGACAGGCCCACTGTTATCGACGGTAACTGCGACGGTCCCAGGCACCCGTGGCGGAGCGAATAGTGGGTGGAAACTCGCCGTCTCACCGTCCGCGTGTCGGCGCATCGCCTTGATCGGGGCCTGCATCTTCCCTGAGACATCAAACACTGCGCGTTCTGCGTTGTCGGCATACGTCGCGACCGCCTCGGGAACAGCAGACATCGGAACGGCCAGACAGACGGCATCGAACCGGGCCGACGTATCCACAGAGACTACCCGGGCATCTCTCGTGGCGGCCGCATCGGCCGCGGTGGGTTCGTCGAGATCGGTAAACGCCACCTCGGCATCCACGGTATCTGCCACCCAGCGGCCGATCTCACCGGCCCCAACCACGAGCAAATCCATTGAAGATTGATTGATGTCGAGAGCGGTAAAGGATTCGACTCCGCGAACTGCCAGAGACACGGAGTGGCGGACTCGCGACTGGTAAAGCCCGTGCTGTGACAGTGTGCGTCTTACTCGAGACCCGCAGAACCATGCCCCATGAGTACCGTATCGACCGTGGATTACCCGTAGAGGATCTGTGAACTATCTGCCCGCTCTCTCATCACAGCGTGTGGAAAGCGGCCTCGAATCTGTGGACTGTGACTCGCAGCCCGATTACTCAGTAGCTCTAAACCGGACAGCCGACTCGTCGACCGGATCGTCGAGGTGATCGACCATCGAGTCGATCCCGAGGTCGATCGTCTCCAGCGGAATCGGTGTGCCGAAGCTGACCGCCACGAGTCGTGTTGGCTCAGTAATGTGTCTGGCTTCGCCGTTGAAATCCACGGCCCGTGCCACGACGCGCTGGTCACCGACACCGCCGTCGTCGACCTCGAAGTGAGAGGTTAATGCACCAGGTTCGACTGCCGTGATCTTTCCGTCGTCAGTGGTGATCCGGAGGCTGAACCGCCGGATTCCGTCCGCGGATTCAGCTATTAGAACTTCCACACTATCAGTTCGGGCATCACTCATATCCCTAC
>JAQCMZ010000237.1 GCA_028274825.1 Haloferacaceae archaeon | reverse complement strand
CGTCGTCGGCCTGCTCGGTGACCAGATCCAACAACTCACGACTCACCAGCAGTGACAGCAACGCCGCGTACAGGAGAATCTCCACGACATCTGGGTTGCTCGTATCGAACTCGTCCAGTTCATACTGCGTCTTCAACTCACGGAACAGCGTTTCTACCTCCCACCGACACCGGTACAGCGTCGCTAGATCTGACGGCAGGAACTCCTCTCTCGGCAGGTTCGTGATATACAGATGGCAGTCGTCGGTGTCCGCGACGAGGACGCCGACAACGCGGAACCACTTCGCGTCCAGCGACCACCTTCCCTCGTACTGGCCCCGCTTGAACTCCGCTTCGATCTTTACCTCAATGTACTTCCGCGAGAAGTCATCGACAACATCCTGGGTCTGCTTGCCCTCCAAGGGAATGGCGCGGCCGCGCCATTCCCGTAACTCCGCCGTTATTACCGGATTCGCGTTCTGCTTCAGCCGACTCACAAAGTAGCCGTCGTTCTCGTCGATCAACGCGAAGCGGCGGTACTTGGAGTACGCTAGATCGAGTACAACAAGCCGTCCTTGCAACCACGAACCCGTCTTGAACAGAGTGCTATCGTGCGTTTTCTCATCAGTCACATCGATCCGTTCAATTGTCTGGTCGGTGGCGTTGTGGAGCAGGTGGAGCTTCGCTCCAGCCTGCTCCTCGTGGCGGGCTTGAAACTCATCAGAGAGGAACTCGTGCAACCGCAATACCGTTCCATCAGCGATCATCGCGTCCCTGAATCGGTCGATATCAGCGTCGGGAACAGCGATCTAGTCAAGGCCGCGCTCGACGAGGTCGCGGAGGTACTCGGCCAACGTCGGCGTCAACCGGTGATAGAAGCCACCGGGAGAGAGCGTCTCGTCGGCTGTTGAGTTGTAACTCCGTCTGAAGCCAGCGAGTGTTCGGCTCTCGCCTGCGGCGAAGCCGAACACGAGCGCCCACACGAGGACGGGAATCTGAAGCTTGCCCTCTCGCTCGAGCACGCCGAGTTCCTCGGCGTGCTCTTCGAGGAACTTGGAAGGAAACAGTGTAGTGAGTTGACGCATGATTCTCGATGAGGAGGCGTCTGTGTGCACAACGGACACCTCCTCATTCCTCTCGAAAAATAGCCTCGATAAGCCGCTGCTGTCACGTGGTTTGTCTCTTAGCTAAAGATGGATGGGACGAATGCTAACCAAAATATAGTAGTACTACAAGAGAAGATCCTACTGAATGAAGCTTGCTGTACTGGCTGATCTCCACGCGAATTCCCCTGCACTCAACGCGGTTCTTGACGACCTTCCGACGAGCGTCGATACTGTCGTCTACCTCGGCGACTTCATCGGGGTGATGGGGTTCCCGCGGGAAACGGTCGCTGCCGCAAGAGAACACGCCGACTACGCGGTCAAAGGCAATCATGACGTTGCTGTTCTTGAGCGAAACGAAGGTCACGTCAATAGTCGCCCTCTCTCGGAATTCGAATTGGAGCACACAAAGACGAATCTCACCGACGAGCAAGTTGATTGGATCACAGGTCTTCAAGCGTATGCTGAACTCCCCGATATCGGATTACTGCTCGCCCACGCACAGCCACGACCAGAAGCAGCCGTCGGTATCACGCCCGGTAACACCGGCGTCAGCAAAGGTGAGTTCCCACGCGTCGTGGCCGCTGTCGATAGTACAGTGTACGAGTACGTCCTGCTCGGCCATACTCACGACCAAGCCGTGCTAGACTGTTCTCAGTTTGGGAACGATGTGACTATCCTCAACCCTGGGAGTGTCGGCCAACCGATGGGTGAAGCCGAGTATGCTGTCGTCGAAACCGGGGACGGGACCGCCAACTGTCGGACTGTCGAATACGATGCGACCCCTATCAAGACACGACTCCGAGATGCGGGTGTACCGGTGACGTGGTGGTGACTACCATCGCTGAACGACCGTGGGACAGCAACGCCACCCGCGTTGATTAGATGTCCCACGGGGCACCCGTTCTTCCACCACCGAACAAACACATAGTGTGCTCGGTAGGCGTATAAATAAGGCAATACGAACGGCGGTTTCTCCATCGGTCTTCGGAAGAACTGACGACCGTCCAACTGTAACGTACTGTAGTGATCGATGCCGGTTATATGTCAACCCGATCATCGAAACAGTCAATTGAGAGCGGTTCTCATATTTTACGATGGATATCATATACCTCTCACGGGAACTCTTCTCGAACTGGGATTCCTTTGAGGACTACTACCCACCGAATCTGAGAGACAGACCTCTCGATTAGGTTGTGCTACTACCTCGTGACGGTATCTCACCGGCCTACTCCTCAAGTTGACCGACAGCCGTCTCAACTGTATTATACAGTCCCCGTCACCGAAGGTATAATACGAGCCCGTGGCTGGTCTGCCGAAGCGTGCCAGTTCCCTGTGCGGCGAGCCGGTTGACTGCCATCGCCGCGACCTGCTTGCTGACGCCCAGTTCCTCCACAACCGTCTCAAGCTGGAGGTATTCTCGGTCGTCGGCCAGCAGCTCGTCGCGAATGTCAGCCTCGGCGGCCTGGGCCCGCTCGGTGAGCGTCTCAAACTCGAACAACTCGACGTTAGCCGTGACGAGCGACTGACCCGCGTCGTATATCAGTCGACGCTCATACAGGTCGACGAGGACGAGTTCCACTTGGCGGCTGAGCGACGTGCCGGTGCCATCTCCACGCCGGATGGTCTCCTCAACCGTGTCGGTCCAGCCGGACGGAGAGGCCACCGCTACGAGGCTCGGGATATCGTCCCGTTCGGCCCCCGTACACTGTCGTTGATGACCTCCAAGAGGTCGACTCGCATCGCCGGGCGGTTGTCGGCGCCGTAGTGGGCGAACGTTTCCAAGTGGGCCTGTATCCGCAGCTCGATGGTCAGCTCGCGGCTGCCAGTCAACGGCATCCGTCCTGACCGTTCCACGACGAATCGCGAGTGACGACTGAGTGGGTGATGGCCGAGCTGCGCCTCGGCATCCGCGTCAGCTTCACTGGCGTCGGTCAACAACTCACACATCCGCTCGCGATCGTCCTGCCGGCGGTGGTGGTCCCGCCAGTATGCCTGCTCGGCGGTGAAGATGTCCCCATCCGGAAGCACGATGTGATCGGCCCCATACACTGCCTGCTCGAAGCGGCTGGAGTAGTCGAACTCGGCAATTCGGGCTTCACTCGCCCGCACCGGGTCGATCGTCTCATTGTCACGGACCGGCAGCTCGCCGCGCTGGAGCGGTGTCCGCTCGCGTTCCAGCTGTGCCTGGGTTTCTTCAACTTCAGCGCGTTCAGCCTCGAGTGCGGCTAGCTCATCGGTGATCCAGGCTCGCTCGTCACGGAGTTGGTTGAATTCCGCGTCGACGATCTGTGCCACCTCGTCTTCGAATATCATAATTTTGATTATTCGACAACCGCCGTGAGTGACGGCTACTACATCTTGTGACTCCACATACCTGCCTCTGACGCCGTGAGACAACAAACAATCGACCCTATCCCGCCGCTGTCTTGCGTTCAACAAGGCAACTCATCATCGGTGGGGGCTGGTCCGAGACGGAGCCCGGAACCTTCGATGAGTACACCCCGGCCCTGTTCGGGCTCACGGAGACTGGCAAGGAGTGGTGGCGACGCCGCGTCGCCCCCGGCAACCCGGTCGCAGACCTCGCGACAGGGTCGGCGGGCACCGCTGCTGCCGTGCACCACGGTGCGGACGGGCCAGCCGGGCGCGTGCTCGCTGTCGGCGCGACTGGAACGACTCGCTGTCGGGAGCGCTACGAGGGGCTGGCTTCAACAGCGCTCACGTGGGTTCCCGGCTCGTCGTTGGAACTGGCCACCGGTGGTGAGACGGGTGGCGGGTTCGGTATCAGCCGGCTCACCATCGGTGGGGCGCTGCGGTGGACGACGGAGTACGAGACAGCGACGGCGGGCAGTTTCCTGCCACATAGTGCCATCGAGCCCCACGAGGATGACGTCGGCTGGGTGGGTATGAAGCGGCCGCCAGCGCTGGGGCTGTCTACTCACGGTCGATTGGTCATCGCTGGCAGAACGTCCGGATATGGTCTTCAGGGCGGCGGTACAAACGGATATTTCGCCGGCGTAGACACAGCGGCTGTCGTCGGGACCTCAGGTGAATTTCTTTTCCCGGCGCTCGGCGCCGCATCACTCGGCGGCTGGTATCTGTACCGACGGCTTACCCGTGGCGACGCTGACGAGGCTGACGACGGCACACAGCAGTCGAAGCCGAACTCCCGACCCGACGGTGAAGAGGGGGTCGCCATCGACGAGTACGGTGAGTTCGTCAACGATAGGGAGGATGACTCCTGAGCCGGCTTGAGCGAGCCAGTCGGTGAAGAGAAGGTTGGGTCACCGTTCACCCCGGCCGGAGTGAGGGACTCCTCCGGGAGACGCCCTCCCACCCCGTGCCGTTATAGGAGCCCAGACCAAGCGTACCAGTATAACCATCGGTATCGCGGCGATTACGGAGCTTCGGTCTACGCCACGGGTGGTTCTCGCCGCTGATCGGATGGTGACGGTAGGCCACGCGAGGGGTGTCGAATACGAGGATTCTGATTGGAAAATTGCGTCGCTGCTCGCGACTGATGCGGTCGGCGCCGTCGCTGTCGGCGCCGGGAGTGGGACCTATGTCGATGAGATCATCTCGCAGGCCCGGATGCTGCTGAACGAGGAGACACCACAACCTCGAGAGATGGAGACTGTTCTGCGGGTCTGTCTGGAGGCCTACCAGCAGACCGTACGCCAGACGATTAATAGTCAAGTTTTCGGGCCGCTGGGCTACACGCTGGCTGATCTTCGCAACTCGGAGGTGCATATCCCGGAGACGGTGCAGAAAACCATCGTTGGGCAGGTGATGGCGATTCGCCAGGAGACGGCAGAGAAAGCCACGCTCATTATTGCTGGCGTCGGTACTGACGGCGCGCGCATCGCTCAGATCACCGGTATGGACGCCGACTCGTTCACCGACATTGGGTATATAATCGTCGGCTCCGGGAGCCACTCTGCTCGCCTGACGTTCACACGCCGTGGCTACGACCGTGAGGGGTCGTTTCGCGACGGTGTGTTCACGACGTTGGAGGCGAAACAGCAAGCAGAGGAGCGACAGGGAGTCGGCCAAGGGGCAGATATCGTGACGGTAGGGCAGGGGGTGGTTCAACCGTTCACTGAGTCGGAGAAAGCGGACCTTCGCAGCCGGCTTTCCGAGGTGCAGGCTGCCGAACGGGCGGCCCGGCAGGATGTCATCACTGATTGGACGCGGCCCGACGAGGGCTAACTGTCGACTGTCGATACCGCTGGCAACTCCACGACCGTAGGCCGGAGCGGTAGAGCTTCGGGGGCGCGTCAGGACTCCCGTTCGCCGTACTCGTTGATATATTCATCTGGGTCCCAATCGTCCGGCTTCTGACGGTTGTCATCAGACTGCCCACTCCCGCCGTCTTCGATGTCATCTCTTCCGATGAGTCCGCCGATGGTGGATAGAAGTAGCAGCCCACCGACCACAACGCCAACGGCTTGCAACACCAGCTTCTCAACTCCGCCTGGCCCCTCAAGCCCTATTCCTCCGCCTGTGCCACCACCCGCGCCCTGGGTCGGCGGTGGGGTCGTCGCCGAGCGCGGCACTCCTGCGAGATAGCCATTCAGTCCGTCGCCAGCGCCGTAGGACGACGATGACCCAGCCACCAGGACTGTATCGTCGCCACTCACTGAAAGTCGATTGATATACTCTTCATTGGAGCCGCCGAACCGGCGGCTCCATCGCTTTGTTCCATCTGTGTTGATTGCGAGGAGATACCCATCCTGAGTTTCGTATCCCTCACGTGTCCACCCGCCGAGGAGCAGCCCGTCGTCTTCCTGCGTCAGGGTATTTTGTCCGAACCGGGCCTCAACATCATTTCCGTAGTGCTGTTTCCACTGGACGGCACCGCCCTGTGTGAGTCGTGCAACCGTCCCCGCTGTGTCTCTATGGCCAGCGACAACAGGCGTCGTGCCCTGCTCGTCATCCACCCAGAGAATGTTCGTCAGGAACTGCTCAACTCCAGTATTCCGCCATCGCTCGGTCCCATCGACGCTGTAGCCGACCGCCCCACCGTGAGCATCTTCCCTTCTCCCGGCGACCGCAATCCCGGGGATGTCGACAGCGATATCCACGCCGAAGTTGAGGGCCGGCACAGATGTCTCCCACTGTCGGTCGCCCTCGCGGCACAGGGCAGCAGTGTATAATTACAGATCCCCAATGTCGTAGATTGGACCGTTGGCGACACCACCAGTGACAACAAGCCGCCCGTCTGGGGTCGAGACGACTGTGCTGAAGGCCAACGATCGGCTGGCTCCGTATGAGCGCTCCCAGCGCACGCCCCCATCAGGCGCTATGTTAATGAGCCGGGCTGTCGGCGTCTCACCGCCGCGATACCCTGCCGCAAGATAGCCCACATCTGCAGTGCGGCAGCAATCCCACAGCTGGAGGGCGTCTAGCCCGTCCAGCACGCGATACCACTGCTGTTCGCCGGTCGCGGTCACCCAGACGGCAAGCCCTCGGAAGCCGTCTTCTCTCTCCACCCGCTCGACGGCGAGATGCTCTCCGTCTGTCCCGGGAATCCGAGTTAGCCCGTAGAGTCGGTCGTCCCGGTTTCCACCGTAGGCCTGTGTCCACCGAGGTGTTGTCGGCTCGAGGCCCTGTACGACGCCGGTGGCCGAGAGACCGCCGCTGACGGCCGCAGCAGTAGCAGTGCCGCTTTGCAGCAGCTGTCGTCTGCGTATAGCCATCGTCTCTGGCGGCTGCTGTGGTGCCTGCGCTGTCTGGTCGCCGCTGGTCGGTGTCATTATTTGATCTGACCGAATTCGTCAATGTTCACCTGTGTCTCATCATCGTCATCATCGCCACCAGAAAATGGCCCCTTCGTCACAAACGACAGTGTACCGCCGAACACATTCGAGAGCCCGTTCCCGAGCCCCACTCCCAACACGAACAGTATGAGTCCGCTGACGAACCGCTTCGGACCAGGTGCCCCCAGGCCCAGAAAGAGCCCCCCGGTCGTGTAGATCAGCACTGCGATCGCTCCGAGCGTCACGAACCCGTTACGGGTGCCTCGCCATAAGAATATCTTCGGGATACAGCGCTTCCCGTCTTTCATCCGAATCGCCAGCCAGTTGCGAGCAGCTGACGCAAACCCGAGCGCTATCCCAAAGAACAGTATCAATTCTCCCGCCATACTAAACCGTGTCGGCAGCCGATATTAGTATTTATCCCGAGTGACCACCGGTTCCCTGGTCGGTGGACCGCCGCAGCGGCAGCCTCGAGCGCCGCGACCTGTGTCTTGAGCTGTCGGCGGTCCGATTCCACGCCGATGCGCATCCACACCACAAGCGCTGTCGTCGGGACTGGTCGACTGAGGGAGCCGGCGGCGGGAGTGTCTCACTCGGTGGCTGCGAACACGATGTCGCATTCCTGGGTCGCCTCAGGTTGGTGTGCTCTCCGGGCGCTGGTTGACTGCTCCTGCCGGCCTGCCAGCCTCCGCCGATAGGTTGGGATCGTCGTCTGCCAACCACCACGTATTGGAGAGACGATCGTTTCGTCTGCGACATCAGCAACCCGCCGCCAGGTCGTCGTGCGTGACATCCCGATCTCGGACTACTCACTGAACCGCTGGTTCAGCAGCCGCTTCACATCGGGATCGCGCAGCGGAATAACGCGATATCCAGCGTCGGACTTCGGTGTCCAGTCACCGGCTGGCTGAACCCAGACTCCTCCCCGACGCCATTTCACCCAGTCGGACTGAATATGCGCGATGTCGTCAGCTTGTATTCTAGTATGCAGCAGCATGCGGACAATCAGTTCGTGTTCGTCCGACATCGATGCTGCCTGCTCAATCAGTTCGTCGACTTCGTAATCCTCGAGTGGTTCTCGTTTCCATCCTGGCATCTGCAACGTATGCTCAGATCATGTCTTAAACGGCTATGTTGAATCACTAGACGACGTCGGGATGGGTCGCTAAATCGAAGGAGCTGAAGCGGGACGATCTGGTTGTGTATGACACAAATCTCCCGCTTCACTGGTGGGATTGTGCCGATTGCGCAAGTTGTTACCGGTGATGGAGACGAATCCGCCGCCCTGGAAGGTGGCGGCGGATTCGCCGACTGTGCCCTCGTTTCCCTCCACTGTCTGCGGATTTACCTCAACACGTCCTACCGAATGACGATTGATCTGCTGAAGGAGATGCCACAAATAGCCGAGGAGATCGGCCTTGCTGAGGCCGATCTCCCTTCTCCATCCACGCTGTGTAAAGCGTTCGACCGGATCAGTATGAGCGTCTGCCGAGTGCTGCTGCGCCAGTCAGCGCAGTTGCACGACCTCTCAAAACACGGAGCGATTGACGCTACGTTCTACGAACGCTCAGCAGCGAGCCGCCACTACTGCCAGCGAATAAGTTACCGCGTTCAGAAGCTGAAAGTCACGAAACTCGTCGATGCAGAGACGCAAGCAGTCTTTGACGTACACTGCTCGACGAGTCGGGAAGGAAGCGACGCAGACCTCGCTGAGCAGATCGCCCGCGTTCCGGCGGGCGATCTGCGGTCTCTTGCTGCTCATAAAGGCTATGACAAGCAGTCGCTCCGTGAATCCCTTCGTGACCTCGGGATTCGCCTGCTCATCAAACATCGCATCTTCGCACCCTACGACCACGCGCATAACGCCAGAGTCGACGAACAGCGCTACAACCAGCGCTCGATGACCGAGACCGTGAACTCGGCTGTGAAGCGCTCGCTCGGCTTCGCCGTGCGAGCGCGTTCTTGATTCCGCGAGTTCCGAGAAATCGCTCTGATGTGTGTCGTCAATAACATCAAGCGGGCTGTGAAACAGTGAATTCCACCGCCGTATGGCGATTCAATACAGCCGCTTGAAGCCAATTTTCGGCAGTGTCTGGTTCAGCGTGACTGAAACAGTTTGAGAACTGATTTGTTCGGCGTTTTAGTTCTCGAAAGACACGCTCAACGCTGTTTCGATTACCGCGTTTTTCGTATCTGTAATCGAGGCCGTGTCGATGGAGGGCCGCTTGCAACCACGGTGCAGAATCGACGAGAAACAAAGCGTCATCAACAAGATGTTTCTCGCGGAGTTCAGTAAGAAATATCTCAGCGATCGCCTGGTTTCTCGTCGAAGAGAGCTTCACGTGGAGCAAGTGGTTCGTCGCAGAATCGACCGCAGCGTACAATCAGAGGCGTTCATTATTAAGCTGGATCACGGTCTCGTCAACCGCAACGTGATCCAGATCGGCACCGCCAGCAGGCTGTAGATCCGCCTTCTGCACCCAATTGTGAACGGTGGAGCGACAGCGATCGACACCCAGCATATCAAGAACCGAAATGGTATTCGAAAGTGGGAGTCCAGCCAAATGGAGCCGAATGCCGGGCTTCATACCGGGCTCGGGTGTCGCCTCTCGTTCCACAAAATCTAATTCAATTCAATCGGTACAACCGATTAGGCGGGTGATTTCGTACATAGATCACTCAAAAATCTCACCGCCTCACCTTTTATACTCATCTGAACACTACATCGGCTTCCAGTTCCATAACCCCGATTGGCTCCCCGGAAACGGATGACGCCAGTACAATACAGTCAGATATTCAAAATCCGCCAAAAATACTACCTGCACACTCACTCAACAATCGGTCTACGGAGATAATGGACTCTGTTTTCGGATTGCTCAGCGAGATGGCAACTGTTCCGGCTGGACCTGAAGAATACCACGCAGAGGGGTCTGTCTTACAACATACAGTGCTCGTCGCTGAAGAAATGGCGCAACTGAATCCAGATGATCCAATAGCCGCACTAATGGCGTTTAGCCATGATCTCGGAAAGATCGCAACGCCATCTGAGACGCTCCCACATCACTACAAGCATGACGAGCGGGGAGCAGAGATGATCAACGGACTGCCCGAGGAGGTTATGTCTACGACTGCGAAACGCATTGCTAGCGTTACCGCAGAGCAACATATGCGATTTAAAAAGCTCCCAAAAATGCGAGCGGCAAAGGCAATTCGCTTGGTTATAACACTCGATGAAGCAGGAATAACCGCAGAGCGGATGCGAGACCTCGTGCTGGCGGATAATAGAGGCCGTATTCCACACCAGTCGACCAACGTTTCAGAATTCGATACCTGTATCTCTGCAGTTCGGACTATACAATCTGAACTCAATGAGGAACACATCTCAAATGAGCAACACCGACTTCAGATGTTGGTGGAATCGTATCGTGAGATCCGTGAGAACGGCGGCGATGCCTGATCAACTCCGCCGAGCAATGGTTCAGGCTTCGACTCAACGTATCTCTCAATGCGGGCGTACAATCTGTCTAGTTGGCCTCACCGATCTTCATCGGAGACAAAGTCTCCCCACCTGTCGACGCTGGCATCCTCATCCACATCTTGAACGCTGCTGGTGTCTACGCCCATACTATGTATATCCCGTGGTTTCTGATCGCCATCTTCAGCAGGTGCTGTAGCATCCGTTTCAGCAGCGGCGTCATGTGCTGTGGAATTCCCTGTGTCTGAGCTGAACCGCTGGAATAATAGATACAGCCCCACCAATACAGCACCAACGTTGATGACCGAATCCAGCACGCCGTCATCAGAGCTGTCTGTCGACGGTGCCGATGACATCGCTTCACCTGTCGCCCCCGAGGAATCACTGCCATCTGACTGGTCGCCCTGAGCCTGTGCCCTATTCAGCTCATACAGTTCGATTCCATCATATAGTGTCTCGAATTCCCCGCTGGCAAGGCGGAGGTACTGCAGATCCGTCTCGTATTCACGCTGTGCTCGAGAGACTGATCCAACATAGGTATCATTGAGATAGTACTCGTGAACAATCTCTTCACCGGAGGCAGTTCCATCGACAACAATCTCAACGCGGTGCCACTTGTTGACCACATATTCAGATAACGCTTCCCCACCCGTTCCATAGAACGTCCCGTTCGTCCCAAACTCGCAAAGCGAAATCCCACTACCAGCATCCCAACTACCGGTTGCCGTCCTGAGGGCGACCTTTGCACGGTGATCGTGGCATCCCTTCTCGCCATCAGTAGTCGGTGAGACCCACCCAGAGAGGTAGTACGACTGAGCTGCCGATAGTGGGACTTCTATGTCAGCTAACGCCTCCCAACAGCCTCCAGGTGCCCCGGCAAGGGCGAGTGCGTGGTTCTCACCATCGGGCCCCTCAAGCTCAACAATCTCTTGATTCTGGTTCCCGACAGGGTACCAACTGGGCTCACCGGACTCAAACCCTGCACGTAGCAGTCGGTCGCCGAGTACAAGCCCATCATCTGCCTGTATTCGCCCAGCGCCTCCTTTTACAATACCGACAGTCCCGAGGGCCCCACCGATGAACTGACGTCGGGATACTGATGCCTGTGACTCTGGACTGCCGTGATCTCGCGGCTGACGACTCTGGGCTGGCTTTGTAGTCACTAAGTTGGTTTGGCTAATGCCCACGATCGAATTAGTATTTTTGACCAGTGATGTGAGGGCGTCACAGAATCATTGGCACACCTCGACTGAGTTCTTTCCGGAGTTGGCACCTCGTTCGTAATTGGCGATGGCAACCGCCAGCCGCAAGCAGAGAGAGAAACACGTGTGCTCTCACGTGGACGCGGCCTCGGACGCGCGGCGTCCCGAGGCCGCAGTCTTTGCTTGCACCGATTGTTCGTTCAACCTGTGTCCGGCGATTGTACGTCTCTTCCAGCACTGATTGCTTCAGGTGAACGTCCTCGGTGTGGTTTTCAATACGGTCTTCGATCCTGTACTCGATGTCGAGTGGATCGTCGGTGTTTCTCGAATTGTACGGAGCCACCGGCACGACGGCCTCGTCAACGAGGTCGTCGTGCCACTCAAGAATGTCAAAGCCCCCATCACCGAGTATCCAGATCGGCTTCTCGACGGCGAGCGCGTCACGGGTGACGCGCTTCGCCGTCTCCTCATCGACCTGTTTTCGCTGTGTAAAGGCCGCCGCAATCGGCAGTTTCGGCCC
>JAQCMZ010000216.1 GCA_028274825.1 Haloferacaceae archaeon | reverse complement strand
TTAGTAGACGATCACAATTTTGTCTGACCGTCTCGGTGAGAGGGAAAACAGCCGGAATCACGTCTCAACTCGCCTGGAAGGCCGGGGGTCACAAAAGGGGGAGTCGTTCCTCTCCGGCTCGATGACTCCAGTCTCACCGGCAGTTGCGGGGCCGAGAGAGGTCACATCTCAATATGACTGACCAGCAACGGGAGCGAGATCCTCAAGTTCGCGCCTCGTGAGCCACTTTCACCCGAGGGCCGGACGAGATTTGCTGTCAGAATAGCGTTTCTGACCACCCTTGACGGGCTTCACTCTCAGGCTACACACCGAGACACTCGCTCTGGTAGTTCTATGCCCACTGTGACGGCACGAATCTCTCGTCTTTGCGGAGCCGACGGGCAATGGGACGCGAGTCGGATAGTATAATCCAGCCGAGTAGTGGTGATTCTGCCGAGATGACTTCTAACGAGTGCTCACAGCAGACGAAAGTTGCCGCCAGCGCGAGTCACTTCGCCACGTCGGGTGAGTTTTTCCAGCAGGTCGGCCGCAGCAGCCTCGGGGACTCCGTGGTCAGTTGCGTACTCGAGTACAGCCTCTTCGGTGGCGGGGTCTGTCTCTCGGATTCCCGCTCTGAGGATCTCTTTTCGCGAGCGCGAGTCGCCACCGGTATCGATCTCACCCGCAGCCGACACTGTGTCTGGGTCGAGCCCTACCCCTTCGAGATATTCTCGCTCACCGATGCCTGCCTCGTCTAGACGTGCCTCCTGGTCGGTCACGTGATCTAACTGTGCGAATGCGGCGCTCTCGCCGCTCCGTTTTGCCAACAGCGCTGCCCGTGTCTGTCGGGCTGGCGCCCGTTCGTCGGACTCGAAAAGATGTTTTAGTCTGTCGGTTTGGTGGGTTTTCCCACACCCCGGACAGGTGGCTGACTCGTTAGTGTGAGGATCCGAGAGCAGCCACAGGTGTCTACAATCCGAACAGCCGACGACTACATACATCGAATATAATTGGTCGATACCGGGGTATCAATCCCTCGGGAAACACTCACACTGTACAAGCCGAGCAAGGCGACTGCCTCAGGGTCAAGCCTCGGGGCAGGTTCACCAGTGCATATTTTCCCTCTGCTCGAAATATCCAACTGATATGGAGATTACTTCAAACGAGGATGTCGAGTCTGTGGAAGCAATCGAGAGTGTCTATCTCTCACAGATGGCTGCAGGTGAGCAGATGTCTGTCCAGCATTTTCAGATCGAACCTGGTGCAGACGTTCCAGAGCATACTCACCCTCACGAACAAGCAGGTTACATTACGCAGGGGACGGTCACATTTCACATCGACGGGGTTGAGCGGACCATTGACGAGGGAGACAGTTACGTCATCCCAGGTGATGAACCGCACGCAGCCGTGAACGAGAGTGATGTTATTGTCGAAGGTGTCGATATCTTCAGCCCCCCGCGGACGAATCCGGCTTGGCAAGACTGATACCCGACGCCGAGACACTGACCGGGAACGCAGAGACCGTCACCTACCCGCAAATCCACCCGTGAGTTCGTCGAGAGGGTTCTCGAGACGAGACGAATCGAGTGATTACTCCGTCAGGTGTATGCTCGTCGGGGATATTGATTCTGGTAGCGTATGATACTGTGTAATACCAGAACCTACCGAATGACACTAAATTAGCCAACAGTTGAGAACCCTGACCGTCTCTTACTCAGCGCCGTCACGAGAGTCAGTAGCCGCACTTCGGTTCAATCTGACTATTGATATCGATGATGAACAGCCTGGCCATCGTCTCTCGCAGCCACTCAGCCGGACTGTTTCGATCAGCTCACACCCAGCTGAAAGCGTCGTATCACCCGCATCGTGGCGCCGATACAGGCGGGATCGGAGTCTCCACGCTTGCGAATAGGGGCCGTCAGTCCCCTCTTAGTCAGTAACACACTCGACTAGTAAGGTCGGTCATGACCGAGCGAAGTAGTGTGGTAGTTGTCCAGAGCAGTGTTTTCACCGACTGGTAGTGGGGGAGTCACTGACGACGGTCACCCGGGCCTTTGGAGGGGGTCGGTCACCACACACTGTCTCCACGTGTTGACGGCCCGTCACCGACGACGGCTGCGCCTGCAAGACGGTTTAGGAGATCGCTCGAATCTCGTCGACAATACTGTCGGCGAACTCGCTAGTCGCGAGCTTTTCGCCACCCTCGATTTGACGGTGGAGATCGTAGGTGACGCGGCCCGTCCGGATTGATTCTTCGACGGCGTCACGGATGAGTTCAGCAGCGTCAGTCCACCCCAGATATTCGAACATCATCCGGCCCGAGAGGATAATCGCTGTCGGGTTAACCTTGTCTTGCCCGGCGTACTTTGGAGCGGACCCGTGGACGGGTTCCGCGAGGAATCGGCCGTGCCCGAAATTCCCACCCGGCGCAATCCCGAGGCCCCCGATCTGTGCGCCCGCAGAATCTGATAAGTAATCACCGTTGAGATTCGGCATCGCGAGCACTTCGTAATCGCCGGTTCGGGTCAGCAATTGCTGGAGCATATTGTCGGCGATTCGGTCTTTGATCACGACCGTGTCGTCAGGCGCCTCACCATCGTACTCGTCGTAGAGTGCGTCTTCGTCGATTGTCTCGTCAGCGTATTCTTCCGCCGCAACCTCGTATCCCCAGTCACGGAACGCCGCCTCGGTGTATTTCATGATGTTCCCCTTATGCACCAACGTGACCGAGTCTCGGTTGTTCGCGATAGCGTACTCGATAGCCTCGCGAATCAATCGCTTCGACCCGAACTCGGAGATGGGCTTGATACCGAGTCCGACGGGACCGTCGTGGATCGCGTCCGTCACATCCAACTCGTCTCTGAGGAACTCCCGAAGTTTCTGTGCGTCTTCACTCTCGGCTTCGTATTCGATGCCGGCGTAGACATCCTCGGTATTCTCCCGGAACGATACCATATCCATCTCTTCGGGGGATTTTACCGGTGACGGCACGCCCGCGAGATAGTACGTCGGCCGGACATTGGCGTACAGGTCCAGTTTCTGTCGAAGAGCGACGTTGAGTGATCGGAATCCAGAGCCGATTGGCGTTGTCAGCGGTCCTTTGATCGCTACGCGATGCTCGCGAATGGTGTCGACGGTCTCCTGCGGGAGATTCTCGCCGTATCGGTCACGGGCGGCCTCTCCGGCATACACCCGAGCCCAGGTAATCGAATGGCCTGTCTCCCCCGCTGCCGCTTCCATCACCATCTGTGCGGCCGGGCCAACATCTGACCCGATCCCGTCGCCGTAAAGAATCGGGACGATCGGATTCTCAGGAACATCCAGCTCGCCAGTCTCCTCATCAGCAAGTGTTATGTTGTTCCCATCCGCCGGAATCTCGATGTGTTCATAGCTCATATCATTCTGTGGTGGCCGAGCATGGGTAAAGTGAGTGCCGTTTTTCCGCTGACTCCTGACGCTCCCGTGAACTGACCCCCGAGGCCAGGGAGGACGGCTTTAGGAGGACTCAGGTTCGACGCCCTGAGTCGACCGACACACTCCAGATTAATAACCGAAGCTCACCGGTTCGGGGGTGGGTCTGACTGAGAGGCCCAATCTCCACACTCCACCGCAGATTTCCATCGATCGTGAGTCCCAGGCTTCAGTTGCCGGCTCCGCTCGACCACCACGCGACGGCACCTGCATACGAGTGGATACACACTGGATCCGCTCTGGTCCGGTACACGGTGGGGACAGACCGCCATCTGAACTCGAAGGCCTCGCCACGGGTGACACCGAGTGTGCGGTGTCGAGACGCTGTTCACTCTCCTCGCAACCACGCTTAACCGTATCCTCGACGATTGAGGAGTCGTGCGAGTAATCGTCCACGGTGGAGCTGGCGAATCTGCAGACGAACCAGGACCACGGCAGACAGCGCTTTCAGAGGCAGCCGCAGACGGCGCAAACCAGGCGACGCCGCTGGAGGCTGTCGAGACTGCACTCCGGAAGTTAGAATCGAACACACGGTTTAACGCCGGCGTCGGCGGAGCCGTGCAGTCTGACGGGCTCGTGCGAACGGACGCGGGCTTGATGACCGATGATCGGGCCGCTGGAGCTGCCTGTTCGATGCCTGGCGTCGAACACGCTGTATCGGTCGCCCGAGCAGTGTTGGAAAAGACGCCACACGTCATGATCAGTGGCGTCCACGCGGTTGATCTGGCGGCGGATGTCGGTATCGACACAGAGGTAGACCTGCTCACCGAGCAGACCCGAGAGCGGTTCACATCCGAAAAGCCACCGCAAGGATCGCCTGAAGAGCACCTCGACTGGCTCCGCGGCCGATTTGGCTCTGCTGGTGACCACGCAGGCGGCTCTGACCCAATCGATCAGTCGATAGATACCACCGGCTCGGAATCTTCCGAAATCAGCCTGAAGAGTGGCGACCGCGACGGCGCACCGGACCACGACACGGTCGGAGCCGTCGCCGGCGATAATAATCGCTTCGCTGCTGCCACCTCGACGGGCGGCCGGTCGTTCGCGCTTGCGGGTCGGGTCGGAGACGTGCCTCAGATTGGCTCTGGATTCTACTGTTCACCCGCCGGGGGGGCTAGCGCGACCGGTGCCGGCGAAGACATCGCCCGGGTGACCATGTCCCGTGACGCCGTCGCCCGTCTTGAGGCCGGGGCCGACCCGGAGACGGCCGCCCGAGGAGCAATCGACGAATTCGAAACGCTGACTCACTCCGGTGCCGGGATTATTGTCCTCGATGACTCCGGGGCTGGATCTGCATTCAATACCGATGGGATGCAGACGGCTATCGCGACTGATCTCGACTGAGTATCACGTATCTGGCCAGAGACCCCAGTGATGACCGAGTGGCTCTGAGATGCGCCTGGTCACTCCCCAGATTGCTTGGAATTCCCGCGAATATGTATTTCACGGTAGTTGATATTTCGACAATATTAATATCAAGGAATACACACACCCCGACCATGAGCCAGCCAGTCGACATCAATGTGCTTCAGGTTGATGACGACTCACGGTTCACCGACATGGCCGCGACGTTTCTGGAGCGAACAGATGGCGGGCTCAGCGTCGAAACAGCGGTGAGTGCAGGTGGCGGGTTGAATCGGTTGTCTGAAACGGAGTTTGACTGTGTCGTGTCTGATTACGACATGCCAGGGCTGAACGGTCTCGAATTTCTCAACACCGTCCGCGAGGACAACCCCGATCTCCCGTTTATCCTTTATACCGGAAAAGGCTCAGAAGAGGTTGCGAGTGAGGCGATTTCTGCCGGAGTAACTGATTACCTGCAGAAGGAGACCGGGACCGACCAGTACACAGTACTCGCCAACCGGATCCGAAACGATGTCACCCTCCGAGAGGTCGAGCGCGA
>JAQCMZ010000214.1 GCA_028274825.1 Haloferacaceae archaeon | reverse complement strand
GAAAGGCCGCGAGCGCGACCGCTGGTCGCGCTCTCGCGGTCTCTCTCGACGCGGGCGCGGGACGTATGAGCAAGACAAACCGCCCGTGTTCGTACTCGTGGATCGCGGCACCGATCAGCGGTACGTTGTGCCAGCGAAATCCGCAGACGAATCGACGATTCGGCTCCTGCTGGCTGACCGCCAGCAGGAGCCTCTCACCGTCTATACCGACGGATTTTGTCGTACGATCCGCTTGACAGAAGATGAGGAATTCGACCGCGAATACGTCGTTCACGGAGACGGGGAGTACGCCGACGAGACGGTTCACGTGAACACCTGCGAGAGCCACGTGTCGCTGGCGCGACGGTGGCTCTCGCCGCATCGAGGCATCTCAAAAGATCGCCTCACACAGTATCTCCGAGCGTTCCAACTCAGACGAGAACTCTACCGCAAACCCGGACGAGAAGCGCTCAAACACGCTGTCAAAGCTACTCTCTGAAATCAACAATGTGCTACACAAGAGCGTTCTACTATAGTGCCGTGCCGAGAGACGGTCGAGCGCGGAGGGATTCACGGTGCCCGAACCCCGAGAATCTCCACAGAATCCGACGGATTCAAGAGCGAGTCACGTCTCCGGACCGCACCGCTGTTTTTAATTTGATCGGGTTCGACTGTGTAGGTGGTATGGAAGAGATAGTCACAGACGAGGCTCCGGAAAGTATCGGACCGTACTCCCAAGGAATGAAAAGCGACGTGCACGTTTTCGTCTCGGGACAGGGTCCCGTGGACCCCGAAACGGGTGAAATCGTGGGCGACGATATCTCCGAACAGACGGCACAGACGCTGGAAAACATCGGTGCGGTCCTCCGGGCCGCCAGGTCGTCACTCGACCAGGTGGTGAAGACAAATGTCTTCGTGACTGACATAGACAACTATGAAGCAGTCAACGAAGTGTACGGCGAATATATGTCGTCCCCGTATCCAGCCCGGAGTGCCGTTGAGGTCGCGGACCTGCCGATAGACATCGGTGTGGAGATCGAGGCCGTTGCGGAGTACTGACCCGGTGTCCCATCGAGACGCGGAAACTTCTATCGGGCCCGTCAATAGAGAGGCAGACGTGCCAGATTTGCGTGGCGGGCGCTCTCGAAGTGACTCAGCCCTCGTACTCGGTGATAGAGACGGCTCACCCAGTCCCGGATCCGTGCTACAGGAGACGGTGAGAAACGCGTGATCGACGAGACAATCCGGGGCACGGTCCTCGACACCGCTCGGGAACTCGTGGCTCGACCGAGCGAGAATCAGTCGATCACATCGACAGCCGTATGATCTCGTTCAGTAAGCGCTGAATCTGTTTGGTCTGTGCTTGGACTGTCTCGAAGTAGGACGAACGGTGAGTTTCGACGAGAAGGGTCGCTGTCGGCGGCGGACTGCCGCCGACGCGACAGCGTCGCCACTCACGAGCGCTGTCCAGATCGATGGACAGCTACCGGAAGAACCGGTCGTCTAATGGTTGATTCGCTAACGGCGGATGAATTATTACTTTCGGAAAAAGCTAACACCGTGTTATAACGAGACGTTGTAGTTGATTCCTTCACCCTCGCTGACTCGATACTGCTCGAGTTTTTCTTCGGAGACAGTAACCCCTAACCCTGGTTCGTCCGGAACTGACATCGACCCGTCGGTCACTTCGAAGCGCGTCTCGAGTATATCGTCCGTCAGCGAGTAGTTGACCCGATCCGGCGGCAGGTTTATTGTGGGACTGGCAGCGCACAACTGGAGAACTGCGGACGTTTTGATACCTAAATCGAAACTCGAGTGGTGGGCCACCGAGATACCTGCGTCGTCGAACACACCGAGCGCTTTCTTGGTCGTCAAGAGTCCTCCGATCGGGATCAGGTCGATGACGGCCGCGTCGATAGCGTCCTCACGGACGAGTTCGAAGATGTTCCGTTCGTGATAGGCGTCTTCGTTGACACCGACCGAAGTCCGAAGGCGCTGGCGCAGTCGCTTGTACCCGCCGATGTTATCGACCCGGAGGGGTTGTTCGAAATACTCCAGATACACACCGTTGTCTTCCAGTCGGGCGCCGGTTTCGGCAGCCTCCTGAAACGTCATCGTCTGGTTACCGTCGAGCCGCAATCCCAGCTGGCCATCGGTCGCCTCGTGCATCGCGGTGAGCCGCGCCACGTCCTGGTCGACGTCAAGCCCGCCTTTTGTTTTTAACACCTCGAATCCTTGCTCGTGGGCCCATTGGGCTGCTCGAGCTGACTCTTCGGGGTCGAGAATCCCGATACAGTACGCAACTGGCAGGTCGTCGGTGCGTTTCCCACCGAAGAACTGGTGGATCGGCACGTCCTTTTTTTTGCCAAAGGCGTCCCACATTGCCATCTCGACCCCCGCTACGTAGGGGGTGACGCTAAGATACGGGTACTCGAAGGAGTCCAACACATCCTCGATCTCCCAGACTTGGCGACCGATCACTTTCGGCGCGATTAAATTCTCAACCGCGGCTACACCGATGCTCGGGTCTGGTCCCCACGTTGTCTCTCCCCATCCCGTGATCCCACTGTCTGTCTCGACACGGATCACGAGACGCGGGGTCGTTTCCTGTGTCATGTACCCCGCGACGTACGG
>JAQCMZ010000206.1 GCA_028274825.1 Haloferacaceae archaeon | reverse complement strand
ATAGTCGGCTTCAACGTTGGATAGATATTCGCTTCGCTAATCCGACCGAGGCCGGCACGTAGATCGCGGAGATCGACGTCGTAACCACTCGTGTTGCGGCTCATACCAAGCAACACATCAGCCACTAGGAACGGGGAGACACGGCCTGACTCATGAGACAGCACTGACATCAACAGCCGTGTGATCCGGTCAATATTCTGGAAGTCAGGGTTCCAATCTTTCTGCCTGAGCAGGTCGCGAATGACTTGCCGGGCCTGTCCTGTCGTGCCGCCGGTATGGACGGGTATTTGGATGCCGATCGACTCTTCCTCACCGTTCGCGACCGAATCACGAGCAGTCACGTCGTCCAACCCGTCAAGCACGTCCCCAGCCAATGTATCCATCCCCTCACCAGCGATCACCCATGAGGCGGTGAGATCGGCCGTTCGGTCTATCGGATCTACTTCCATTGGCAGACGGAATTTGAGTTTCTCGTCACGATCCTCAACGACCTGGCGATATCCGCTGTGAACGCCATATCGAGACTGTTTCGGGGCGGTGTGCGTCAGAAACTCGACGAAGTCGTGTCTCGAATCGTCGTTGGCGATGAGATCCGAGGAATCTGGAAACCGAAGGTGGATCGACGTCTCGATGCCAACATGGTCGAGGAGCGCCGTCATCGACGTGATCAACCCGTGGCAATCTCTGTAGAACTTAGAGCGCTCATCGTGGGTCTGATAGGTATCAGAGAGCCGTCCAAGGATATCTCGGCCAGCGTGGAACAACGCATCCCGGAGTTCGTAGTAGTTGACCCCGTCCTCATCGAGAACTGACTCCGCATTGAGCCATCCAATCTGTATGCCCCGACGGAGAAAACTGAGTACTTCATTAGGAGTCGAACCAAGATCTGAGAGCACTCCTTCGAGTGCTTCCTCCGATAATGCCTTCCCCCAAATTTTTGCTCCCGATAAGGCTGCCGCGATGCGTCCCAGTGTGGCTTCCGATCCCCCCCATTGGGTGACGGCGTGGAGCTGGTCACGCATCACAGAGAGGTATGTGACCCGTGGATCATTCATTTCGTGGACCGGAGCGTCAAGGAGCGTAATGCCGTCACCTTGGATCGCTGCTGTATGCCGTTCATGGAGGCTAAAGGCGTCAAGACCTGTCCCACACCCATCCATCCACTGAACAAAACCACCGGTAGAGGAGGGATCACCGGTTGCGGCTAGCCACTCTTCGGGAGAGAGACATTCTCCCCCCTCCTCGACCTTGTCGGCACTCGACACACTGTACTTGTGAGAAGATTTCGGGGGCTGGTAAGGCTCGGTGGGGAGAGATTGCTGTTCTGGTGGTAGAAGGCCGTATGATGGGGTTATCAGCCCTTTTGCGGTTTTGCCAAACTGGGTGAGTGTCACAGTGTTGCTCCGTGTCGTGTACTCGGTAACCTCGAGCAAGTCATGTTGTTCGAGCTGTCGCACGTACGCATCAACGGTGCTTGTAGCAAGGTCGATCTCTTCGTCAGACTTCAGTTCTCGAACGGTTCGCGGCTCGTCTCGGAACATGTTGGCTATGAGCCGATGCGCACCGTCGCTGTTCATCTGATCGAGAACGTGGTAAGCCTCTGTCCGGTCTCCGCTGTCTGTGTCACGGTTGGACGGAAGGGACCCGCCACGGCTCTCAGTAAGGTCATGCTCGTCAACAATGTCTGGCACACGGCGCGTTAGCGTGCGGACGACGTGCGGTGACGCAACGAGCTCATACTGTCGGACAAGAGTTCGTAAAGATTTTGTGACCGAATAGAGAAGAACAGGCGATCTTCACTCGGATCAACGGATCTACAACTAATGTATTTTTCTCCATCAGTATCAATATCGACAGCCTTGGCGAGGACGTCGAGTGCATCAAAGAATCGCTCTATTTTCCGCCGGTCCTGTACATCGGTCCATGCCGGGCCGTCAAGGACCAACTGGATCGCCGGCGTCACTCCAGCGGCCTGTAGCAGCGCGACGTGTGCGTGACGCAGCCCATCAAGATGTTTCCCTTCCGTTGACTGACCGCTGCCGTACGATCGGAACTCGTCGCGAACAGTGTCCGGCCAGTCATCCATCGGACGAGCAGCGGCTGCGATTGCCGTGGTCGCGAACGCGAGGTTACCTCCACTCACGCCGTATGTCTCAGCAAGGTGATTGCCGCCAGCGTACTTCTCGTCAGTCGGTGGCAAATGGAGAGACTCCACAGGCCGACCTTCCTGCTCTGCAATACGGTGAACCGCATCGATCGTCGACGGAATTAGTGTACCCACAATCTCAGTCAATTCGGAGGCTACACTGGGAGTCACATCGTGGATCGCGTTCGTAAGCTGAGTTTGACCAAACGTCGTTACCGTGAGTGACCCACAGTCATTGTAGCGTTCGTCAGGGTCAGCTGGGTCGAATTCAACCGGCGTATGGTGCCGCTTGAGCGATGCGGACCCCTTTATTCTCAACAGTTCCTCGTAGTTTCGACGGCGACGTTCTCGGTCTGTCTGTGAGGTTTCCAACCCACTTTCAACCAACTCTTTGACGATTGCCCCGCGAGACGGGACAGAGTCCGTGGCTGGTGTGTACAAGTCGGCTCTTGCCTCGTGACGGTCAAGCAA
>JAQCMZ010000200.1 GCA_028274825.1 Haloferacaceae archaeon | reverse complement strand
GGTTCAAACTGCAACGAGTACTCAGGTGTCTTCTGACACATCCGCTGTACTTGGATGATCATTCCATGTTCGTCTCGTTCCAGCCGAACCGCACACCCATCCACATTCGACACGGAGTACGGGTCCGGGTCCGACTCTCGAAGTCGGGTCTGACACTGCTCACAGGTGACTCTGTCATCAGTCATATCGTGAGTCAATTCGAAATTTTTCCCCTCAACTGGTAGATTCACTGCGCCACAGAGACTCGACCATCCAGTTTCAGAACTCGGTGGCAGGTGATTACTGTACAACACGTGCGTCAAGCCTTCATCAGAGGTCCACTGGTATGGTGTCGGATGATACATGATTCACACGAGACTGCGCGAGGAATATAAAAGCCAATCTGGGGACGGTCTCGATCAAGCCAAAATCACGAAACTCGAATTACTCACAACTGGAACCGAGACCTGCAACTGCGGCAGCACCGCCACCATCGAAATCCAACCGGACTGACCGCTCCGAATCTTCCCTGCTATCTCGAGGTTTCTCTGGTTTGCGGGACGGTTTGCACGATCCCAGATCAGAAAGTCCCCTCCAAACCCGTGACCGAATCCAACAGCAGAACTGATGATACCATGCTCGAAGCCCGATGAAACTCAGACGTCTCCAGTGATTGTTTCTCGGAGATTGATCAGCGTCTTCGGCCCGATCCCCTGCACCTCAGACAGATACGAATCACTGGCTGCGCGAACATCGATCAGTGTCGTGATGTCGTGGGCGCGGAGATTGGCGGCTGTCTGTTCTCCGATTCCATCGACCTTGGTGAATTCCACCGGCACAAAACAGCCAGGTTCGAGCATCTGCTCGATATCGTTCAGAGCCGCGATTTTGAACGTGGTACTAGTGTTTTCTCGTGCATACGAGTCTCGCTTGATGGCGATTGCTGACTGCATGGCCGTCGCCGGTGAGATCGATATTCCTGTTCCGTCGTCTGTGTCGGTGTCAGATTCGTCAGCTGGTGTGACAGTTGCGTGGTCGACCTGTTTCCAGCGATTGCCACGGGCTCTGTCGAATTGCTCACGACTGTTGAACTGGCGCCCGCCATCAGGTGCTTCGAGTATTATCGACCGGCTATCAGCAAACACGAGTGTGTACCGGCTCGACTGCTCGCCTGCGTGACGCTGATCTTCGAAGACCATGCCAGGATGAAGTTCGGCTGCGTCAGATTGTCGTGGCGATGGATGTTGGATTGTCATAAATCGGATTAGGCTCTGTTTGGCGACTGGCTGAAAGGCGGCTCTGTCTCGGTGAAAATAACTCACGTCACTGTCGCACGGCCAGCACGCGTCGGTAATTATGGTACGTTCTCTATGGGGGAGTAGGTGACGATATCCGCCTCTCAGCCACGTTTGCGGGGTTCTGTGCCGATCACGGTCGATGTGACACACACCGTGGTTGTCGTCATCAGGTAATACCGAAGATACATTTTGTCGGCTCTACTGGTGAATTCTACTACATATGGAACGGCCAATCGATCACGCCGTGTTCGCTGGGCGGGACCTGGACGCACTGGAAGAGACGTTTTCTGCAGCCGGATTCGAGACCTCGTACGGGGGGACACACTCGAATGGGGTCACACATATGCATCTCGTCGGGTTCGGCAACCGGTCGTACATCGAACTCATCTCGAAAAACGACCTCTCGAAATATGCTCCCTGGTGGAACGATCAGATCGACGCCGATACGGGGACGACCGCGTGGTCGATCAGTGTCGACGATATCGAGTCTGAAAGCCAGAGACTAGCCACCGAGGGTCTTGCCGTCGAGGGACCGACCGAGTATGCCAGAGCGCGGCCCGACGGAACAGATGTGAAGTGGGATCTCTCGTTCCTCGGCGACCGCCCGCGGGGGAGTCCACTCCCGATGCTCGAGATGGACCACACCCCACTGGAGTGGCGGGTAGACATCACCACCGACCCCGCAAGCGCCGGGTTATCGGGACTGACAGACGTTGTGATCGGGACGGACGATCTCGAGTCAACAGTCGACAGATACGAGAGCCTGTATCCTCACACCGACGTGGAGGACCGCCGCGAGGTCGACTTCGGCGCACGGGTCGCGTCAATCAAGGGCACTCCGGTGACAGTTGCTGAGCCGCTCGATTCGGATTCGTGGCTCGCGGACCGAGTCGCGACTCACGAGAGTCTCCTGCCGTGTGCGTTCCTCATCGAGGCGACGGATCCGAACGCCGTACAGGACCAATTCGATATCGATGAACAGACGCCGTGGGGTGAGACGACCGTTTCCTGGTTCGATATCGACGCCGGCGGCCGTCTCGGCGCAGTTGACCGGTCGTGACCCAACCCCGTGACTGGCGTTTCTTGCTGAATTACGGATCAGTCGAGTCGAACTCCTCGTGCTGCGATTCAGAGCGGATATCCAGATGTGGCCA
>JAQCMZ010000149.1 GCA_028274825.1 Haloferacaceae archaeon | reverse complement strand
ATACGCTGAGACATCTGCGGCGATACGCGATCAGTTTGGCGGCGACTGTGCAGGCTATGCTCAGACGTATGTGTTCTTATATCTGCGAGAAAACGGTGCCGCCGGGTGACAGAATACCGGTCGTCTTCCGGCAAATTCAATCTGTGACTGTTTGTCGGCGGATACTTTGCCAGTTATCTTAGCTTCTGCAGACGGAGCAACTGAACGGGATGGTCTATTCGTCTCGAGACGACCCCGTGTGGCGGGATATAGCTGATCAGCCAGCTACGCTATCGGCGTATCTACACTCTAAGCCGAAGGTTCATACTCACTCACCTGTAACTGCCAGTCGTAATGGATTGTCGAGTCGTCGTAGAGGCTGCCGTGCCCGTGTACGACGTCGAGACCGAAGATGAGGCCATTCGGATTGCCATCTCGAAAACTGGTGAGATGTTGAATCCCGACCTGAACTACGTCGAAATTGAGATGGGCTCGAAAACAGCGCCCAATGGCGAGGAGATTCCCCCCGCCTTTGTGGCGGCCGATGAAGCTCTTGTTGCACTCGAACTGGAAATGACCGTGTTCAATGTCGATCGTGAAGAGCACGCGAGTCGCATCGCTCGCAAGGAGATCGGGCAACTCCTACAGGACATTCCGCTAAAAGTTCTCGAAGTCACCGATATCACAGATAACGCTAATATCGGTGCTGAGGAGAGTCTCGAGGAACAACTTGATGTCGACATCGAGTCGAACGCGGATGAAAAATCAGACGATCTCCTGCCTGAGTTCGAAGAGATGGTCGACGAGTGACACACGCGCAGGGCAGTAGTAAGCCTCTCTTGCTGGTCTGACAGGCCGGGTTCTCGACTGAAATGTGGCGAGAACCGAGAGACTGTATTCTATCACCGTAACCAGTATCTATCCCATGTGACGACTCGCTCGGCCATTAGCCGCTTGTAGCAGACCCCATGAGCAGCCACGGTGACAGACACAATCAGTGTAACGAGAGCCACCTTGACAACAAGCAGTGTATGACCGCTAGCCGATAGCTCTACTATGGACTGACTACACCAGGACGTTCCAGCACACGAGAGACACACCGTATGGTGGGTGCTATCGCGAAAAGAACCCGATAGAGCGCGACTGAAAGTTCAGTCTGCGTGCGGCGCGATTGGCTCGGACTCGTTGTCTTCTATTGGGGCCGTTATTCCGCCGACGAGTTTGAAGACTGCCGCCTTGTGATCTGTTTTCGACTTGTGGATTGATGTTGGTTTCACTCCCATATTCTCGTATGGTTCCAGAGCGAGATCATCGTCCCACGCTTCACATTGTTTTCGTACTTCGGCGAGAAGTCCGTGTAGGTGAATAAGCTCTTGCTTCTTCATGGACACCTGTATTGTATAAACCGAAGGCATATATTACTATCTTGAGATAGATTATCATGGTATCAAATAACGGCATGATACGGGTCACCGGCTTCAGAGTATCCCTGTGAATCCTCTGTCACACCATGATTCGCCTACAGGATACAGCTCTCGCTGTTCATCAGCCATGAGTGGCGTTCAGTTCTTTCAGAGTTCTGTCAGTAATGGCCACAACAGTCGACGATGACTCTGTGCATCGGCGTTGATCTTGATCATCACCGCATACGAGATAATGATTTTTCTGACTCTGGAAGGCGTCAGTGTTTTTTGATTCCCGATGAATGTTGAAATATGGACTATGAGGAACAGCTTACTCGTGCTCTAGAAGAGACGCCAGATATAGAGGGTGAACAGAGCCGTTTCGAAGTTCCATCATCGAATGTTCGGGAGGAGGGAAATGTGACCGTGTTTGAGAACTTCCAGGCGGTGACAGACCGGCTGAACAGAGACGAGTCACATCTGCTCAGATATCTGCAGTCAGAATTAGCTACCAGCGCACATATTGACGAGAGCGGACGCGCCCGATTTACCGGAAAGTTTCGTCAGCGTCGCGTCAACAACGCAATTGAGGAGTATACGACTACGTTCGTCATCTGTCCAGAGTGTGGACTCCCGGACACTCGGCTCACCACCGAACAGAGTGCGAAAGTAATTGACTGTGATGCCTGTGGCGCAATCTCACCGACTGGCGATTGAAAACTGACATATAGGCCCCGCTGAGTGGCTTGAGACCGTCCTCATGTATGCGCGTTTTCTCAGCGATGCCTGTGTGAGCCGAGATGACTATCATTTCTTATCGTCTCGAAACTGTTCTGTCGGGGATTTTCTGTCAGGTGATCCTATCAGACGGGTGAGAATCTGTCCTCACGGAGCGAACCGCGAACGCAGTAAAGAAACCAGTGCCGATTGACCTCCTCCCACGGCTTCGTGGGATTCCTCCGTCAGTTATCCAGCCGACAACTGCGGCTGTGACCGTGCGGGTTCGCTGAGGCAGTTTCGGCCCTCTCAGAGGAGGGTGTGGTGTGTTTGTGTATCCGCTCGCTGTTGCCCGCTCTCAGCGAGAGCGTGACACTCACGCGCGTCCAGACAGCAGGCTGGGTCATCAGCCCACCTCTCCGTTGCACTCGTGGAGAGTTCTGAGGGGCGACAGTGTGTGCTGCTGGGTGGGCTGAGGTGGTGTGTGAGTAGGTGAGACCCACTCGTGGCCGTCTCGAGCGTGAGCGGGTTCCCCCAACAGCACATCGCATGTCTGTCCTAGGACAGGGACTATTTTAATTGAATATATCGGATAACAGCGTGCAGGAATAGCGTGTGTGGTTCTCCGTCGTCGGCTTCATCCCACGAAGCCGTGGGCTTTCGCCTCGAACCACTGTAATCGAGGAATTACAGAAATTGAGCCGAAAGCTCATGTCTTGAAGAGTGGAAGCTACTGTGAGGTGACGCACCTGCCGCGTCGCGCTTGTAAGGTACCCACGCCCTGTTGTTTCTTGAATAATAATGCAGAATCAGAATTGCGACTCGCTGAGACGAGAAGAGAACCGCGCTCACGCTGGCCAAGGGGGTCTCACGCCCACTCACACACCCCCACAGTCTGACCAACAGTAGGCGGCATACCACTCACAGACTCCCTCCTGCAACGAAGAGGGATGTGAGACCAATTCGATGGCCAATTGCGGGCCGCTGTGCACAGTGTAGGTCGCACGTGAGTGCCAAACTAGCTTGGAGGGCAACAGTGAGCGGAGGGGTATATCTGTCTCACCTCCCGAGAGACTGACGCTTTATGAATGAACCCCCACGGTGACAACTAGCAGACTCGACCGTGCATTCTCTGCAGAGAAAGCAGGCAGAGTACCTCGGGGTCGTTCGGAAGACGCAGTCTTCCGTGATGACGAGAGACGAAGTCTCTCGAACCACTTGACCCCGAGGTGAATGCCGTCAAGAGACGACACAATTTTATTCACTTCGAGGTATCACAGTCGGATACCGGCCAGAAAACAACTCTCACAGTCTGAAATTGAAAATCTCAATTCCGTCGCTAGTCGGTCGGGAGTGTGGAACTGTGGCCCCTCTCACAATCGCTCTTGGGCGTGCGACGGGGGTTTCAACGGGTCGTGATGGAGCGACCTCCACGGACACACAGCGTGTTCGGGTATTCAGTCCAGCTAATCCGTCACAGGAACGCTCGGAGGGACTGACAGTCGCCTGCGGGTGCGGTGCGGCCCTCCGCGGTGAAGCCGCTGGGCTTGACCCGGCGGGACTTCACAGCTGAATCCTACAGGTCAATCTGAAAAGACAAACCACTGAGCGAATGATGCTTTCGAGTGTTCTATCTGCAGGACACTCATTCGACACCACCTCGAGTAGCGAGTTTTCCGGTTGTGAGAAGTAATTGGAAAGCAATTCTACCCACAAGAGGCCTTGGGGCTTGACCCCGAGCCGGTTCACAAACAATATGTGGCAAGTACTGCGGGATTATACTCTAACTGAAGGGACCGACGGTCGCTTGTTAGTGTGCTGTGTTCTGAGACGACGAACTCTCAAGGAGCAACTCCAAGATGATTCAGCGGGGAGCGCTCTCTTCGGCTTCGAGGAGTTCCTTGTAGCGATTTCGGATCGTCACTTCAGAGATATTGGCGACTTCGCTCACCTCACTCTGGGTCACTTTTTCATTTGTCAACAGCGAGGCAGCGTACACCGCCGCGGCCGCCAGTCCGACTGGGGATTTCCCACTTGTTATCCCGTTGTTTTTTGCAGACCGTAGTAATCGTTTCGCGGTTCGTTCAGCTTCATCGGAGCCGTCCAGTTGTGAGACGAATCGAGGGACGTAGCTCTCGGGGTCGGCCGGCTGGATTTCCAGCGACAGTTCACGGACGATGTACCGGTACGTGCGGGTCAACTCCATCTTGCCGACTCGCGAAACGCGAGAGATCTCATCGAGACTGCGGGGTGTACCTGCCTGTCGTGCAGACGCATACAGCGCAGCAGTTGAGACCCCCTCGATTGAGCGGCCAGGGAGAAGGTCTTCCTCGAGCGCACGGCGGTAGATAACGGAGGCAGTCTCCCGGACGTTCTCGGGCAGTCCAAGCGCGGAAGCCATCCGATCGATCTCACCGAGCGCTTGTTTGAGATTGCGCTCTTTTGAATCACGGGTACGGAATCGTTCGTTCCACGTGCGGAGTCGCTGCATTTTCTCGCGTTGGCGTGAGGACAGCGACCGGCCGTATGCGTCTTTATCCTGCCACCCGATATTTGTGGACAGCCCTTTGTCGTGCATCATATTCGTCGTCGGAGCGCCCACGCGGGATTTTTTATCTCGCTCCGCGCTGTCGAATGCTCTCCATTCTGGGCCGTGATCGATTTCATCCTCCTCGACGACGAGTCCACAATCCCCACAGACTGTTTCACCGTGTTCGGTGTCCGTCGCCAGTCGGCCATCACACTCCGGACAGGTCCGAATATCTTCGTCGGACTGGTGTTGTTTCTGCTCTTGCTCTTGTGTCGGGTTACGCGTCTGTGTCCGTGTATCTGATTCAGTCATATTGTGTGTCTCCGGATCGGTTGATGTGCCTTACTTCTGTTCCGGTTCGCTACTAACAAGACATAACCACTCTACACATATATAGCTTTTGTACGCTATATTAACCGATGAGGGCTGAGAGGCGCTGTTTCGCGGGATTTCAGCCGACAGACGACAATCTATTGAGAATAGCTCGATAGTATAAATCCGTCGGCGTTCAAATTCCCGCGTGGTATATATATTTGCATGTTATCATTTCGCATCTCTGCTCTGTCTGGCGCTGAGCAGACATGCAGAGAATTTTGTGGACTCGTCCACCCGCCCGAAACGTCGAGTCGCCCGAGACGGAGCCCTGAGGTCACACAAATTGTGACACCAGCACCCCGTGACGCCACAAGAATCAAGAGCCGCTACGGGTGGTGAAATTGAAGACTGTGATTCCAGTGCTGGTCAAGTGATACGGTGAGGTCAGATGATTGCTCGTCACCTGCTAGAACTGCAGTGTGACGGAGATGTCATTGGGTCCCGGTTGAACAGCCCTCGTGACCTTCACACAGAGGGAGTTCGGGTGTATATCACAGCTAATCCCCGCGGTCGGAGAACCCGGAATTTGCCTGCAGCACTGTGTGGTCCAGCTCGGCGAGTCCTCGAACTACACACCAAGCGCATTAGGCCTTGATTCGTCGGAGACTACCTCAACTACTGGAAGAGCATGTCAACAACCTCGGGGTCAAGCCCCGAGGCTTGTCAGTGGACTCCCGTTCTAACCGAGCAACTCGGCAGGCGTGTCGTCGCCAG
>JAQCMZ010000146.1 GCA_028274825.1 Haloferacaceae archaeon | reverse complement strand
GTATAGCGGCATATGATTCATACCGTTGGCCAAATCCGAATTTCGGGGGATAGAACCCTTCTATCATAGGAAAAATGGTTATGAGACTTCTGTCACCAGTGGTCCTGATTATCGTAATAATCACGACCACTTTGATGCATACCCGTGCTGTCTGGTAAGCAGGAATGGTAAAGCTCCCTCACGAGGCCGTTTCCCCAGGAAGCCGCCAAGGGTAGGTTCGAGAACTCTCTGAGTTTCCTCAGCCGAGTTGCGGAGACGCCGACAGCAACCCTCCTGATATACCAGATGCCCTATCATATTGTTCTCCCTACGTCCATCATGGTGGAACAGTATTTACGTTTAGCCCGAGCTTGGTATAATGTTTTTATAGTAGTGGTCCGTGATACGGCATATGAACCGTGATACGAATAGTCTGAATGCGTCCGGGATCGGTATTTCTCTTTCAATACCCCCTTCAGAGCCAGCTTTATTCAAACACAAGGCGACGAGCGACATCCTTCTCTTTTTAACAAATCACCGATTCAGTGACTTCTCACTGCGAGAACTCGCGACACAGATAGATCATTCACACCAGTCCGTTCGACGGGCAGTAAACGTTCTCAGCGCAAATGACCTGGTCATCGAATCTCCCGAAGGTAACCGACGGCTCATCCAGATTAACAGAGAGCGTCTGTCTATCCCAGACGACCCAATCCTCCGGATTCCCCAACCAGAGTACCACCAACCGGTCAGAGCTGCGGTCACGAAGCTCCGTGAGAATATCAACGATATTGTCGGCATCGTTCTCTATGGAAGTGTGGCTCGGGGCGAGGCTGACAGACGGAGCGATATCGATCTCTGGGTGTTAACCCGATCTGGTCGGGCTGAAGGCCAACGAGAAGCGAACACCATTGCCCGTGACCTCGAAGACACGGAGTTCGATGGTGACCGATACGCCTACGATATCGACGTCGAGGCTGTCCAAGCCATCCCGGCGTATACCGAGGATATCCGTGAGATCGTCGTTTCAGGCATTCCGGTCTTCAAGACGAGTGACTTCGAAACCGTCGAAAACCTCCTCTTAGAGGAAGGAGCCAGCGATGAGTAACGGCTCGGATCCGACCGCTGTACTCACAGCACTCGACCGGGCACAGGATGCATTCGAGATGGTTGGATGCGGCCAGGCGGCGTTCGAAGACGGGGTCAGTGCCGATGCCGACTGGAAGACTCAGCTGACGAAAGCGTGTCGTCTTCTCGAAGTCGTCGAAACTCTCCAGTCACAGGACGGGTACTACACGGCCGTCATCGAGGTCTCCTTCGGCGCTATCGAACGGTCGATCGAGGCGTACGCGCTTGCGATGACGGACGATAGTCTCCAGGACTTTCAGGACCACCAGTTCAGCTACGAGCGTGCCCAGCAGATCGGACTGTTCGAGCGAGAGACCGCAGAGGCTATGAAGGACCTCTACAGCGAGAACCGGACAGAGAGTTATTACGGGGGCGGGCGTCCAACCGAGGAACAAGCGGAAGCTATGACTGAACTCGCCATCGCCGTCCACCAATTCGCAGTGAGTCTAATCCGGGAAGGCGGCGTCTGTCTGTGTGATTGATGCCACCGCACACTTCGAGAGACACTATGGACCGAAATACATCCACAGGAGGAAGGCAATCGACCCCACTAACCGACTCGTTCGAACGCTACCTCCAACATAAAGGCAAAGGCCGTGGCGGCGACGGCGGAAACTACCGTCGCAACGCTGAGCGGGAACTCAAGCGGTTTGTCGAGTGGACTGCTGGCGACCGCGGGGAGGACGACTGGACCGGAATCGTGCCCGACGGTGTCGACCGGGAGCCTGTATTTGCGGACCTCGACGAACGAACTTTCCGTGAGTATGCCCGCCATCTGACCGGCGACCGTGGACTCAAGCAGAACACCGTCCAGACCTACTATGCGTACATTTCAGCGTGGTGTGGCTGGTGTGTTAACGAAGGGTATCTGGAAGCGCACTACGCCCAGCGAGCAAGTGCGACCGGGCCACTCCCTGAGGACGACGGTCGAAAACCCGGTGATCAGCAGGCCTGGACACCCGAACACCGCCACGCGCTCACAGCTCACATCGACGAGCGAGCCCAAGACGCCGTCGAGGGCCGACGAGAAGTCAATGAGGACGCCGAACCTCAAGAACAACAGCGAGCCCGTTATAGAGCCATCCGAGCGACACGGGATCGAGCGCTCGTCTATCTCCTCGCGTATACGGCCGTCAGAGTCGGCGAACTCCTTCGTGATCCCGACGACCCGCGCCGCCGTGGCGTCCGGTGGGAAGACCTCAATCTCGAGGACGGCAGTATGGACGTCTACCGGAAGAAACAGCAGTGGGACGCCGCCAGCCTCCCCGATCCCGTTATCGTCCCGTTGAAGCGGTACCGAAAGGAGCTGAATCCACCGACTGAACGGTGGCCGGTCTTTCCGACGTTCGATCAGCGGTCACTCGGAGAACTCGTCCAGGAAGCGCTTACGGAACGAGGGCTGCGGCCACCTGCTATCGACGACCGGCGTGACGAACACGTGCGTGACCTTCTGCTTGCACTCAACGAGGACATTCGCCCCCACTCGATCACGACCGATGGGGCACGGTCGATCCTCCGGCGGCTCACCGACGACGCTGGTATCGAGATCGACCACCCGAAACACGACTATCTCGCACCACACGGCGGACGACGTGGAATGGGTGAAGTTCTGGTCCGAGCGTTCGGATACACCGTCGCAGCCCGATATCTGGACAACTCAGAGGAAATGGTCCGGGAACGCTACTCCCACATTGAAGCCGGCGAACTCGGCGACGTCGCGACCGAAGCACTCGACGAGATCGATGGGGATGCAACGCAGTCGTGATCGTACACGCGGAGCGGAAATGAGGTCTTCTTGTGGTGAGGTCTGTCTCTCGAACTGAGCCAGCCACCCGGTATAGCTGGGGAGTATAGCTACACCAGTCATTCAGCCCATCTATCAGGCTATCACAATCAGCTGTGCCATACAGATAGTATATCCAGATAGTATAGCTAGCTGCCCCACCCAGATACCACACCCAGATGTTCCTTCCAGCTGGTCCGTATCGATAGTGCAGATTACTGGTCCAGCCAGGTGTTGTATTCGACTGAACCGGATAGAACGTCAAGCGTGAGGATCTCACTGGAGAATCTATTTTGGAGTCGCTGCCAACATCAATCAGGTAAAATGGAACTATCGAGCTAGTCTAGCTATACTGTATAGCTATACCGTCTGACTTACCTTTATAGTTAACCGCCGCCACATATCGCGTATGTTGGCGTACACGGTATACAGCGAGGCGGGCGGTGTGGGAAAGACGACACTTGCCGCAAACTTGGCGAAAGCGGAGGTGCGTGCCGGCCGTGACGTACTCGTCATCGATCTCGACACCCAGGAGGCATCTCTCTCACACCTCCTGGATGTCGCAGACGAGCGGAACGATTCAGAAGCGGATAGTCTGCTTCGGCATATGATCGATCGGCCGCGCGGACCGTTCGAGGACCTGATCCGAACGAGCGAGGGGATCGATATCGTTCCGGCACACAACATCCTCGAGTACGCCTCGAAGCACCTACGTCGTCGGGAGGAGGAGGCCGCGGACTTCGGCGAGACGTTCAACCCCAACAAGCAGCTGTTGCGAGTACTCAGAGAAGCGGGCGTTCACGAAAAATACGACACGCTGATCGTCGATCCGCCGGCGACGGCCGATATTAAACTGCATAACGCGATACACGCTACCAGACACGTGGTAATTCCCTTCGAGCCCTCGGGGAAGGGATACGAGTCAGTGCAGGGACTCGATCAGCTCGTCGGCGGACTCGAAGAAAATCTCGACATCGAGGTCGGCGTCCTGGCGGTCGTTCCCAACCGGTACAAGGGGATGAACGACCAGGATCGGTTCCTGGAAACGCTCCAGGAGGATGACTGGGACATCCCAGTGACGCTGCGCGAGCGCTCGTCGATGCTTGAGGGCTGCTGGGCGGAGCAGTGTACGGCCTATCGATACGTCGAGGAGCATCGTGACCGCAAGCGAGACCACGAGGTTGAAACGCTGGAGAAGATCGACGACCTCGCCGAACACATCCGGCTCCAGACGGAGGTGCCGGCATGAAGCAAGGCTCGACCGACGACCCGTTCGCGGAGGACACCACGTCGGAAACGGGCACCGACACGGACGACGACACCGGAGAGTCCACGACGAAGGACCCGGAAATGCAACCGTCGCAAGATGCCACAGCCGGAGGCACAGCGGAGGCATCGAGTGTCGCTGACACCGATGACGATAACGGTTCGGAGGCAAGCCGCCTCCCCTACATCTACGCGCGAGATTCGGTCAAAGACGGCAGACAACAGCGGCCGATCTTCCTCCGAGACGAAATCGAAGACGGGATTCCGGAACTGGTCGGCGAACTTGAGGATCGATTCGGCGAGAACGTCTATCGGACGGACGTGATGGAAGCCGCCGTCGAGGTGGCTCAAGAACACCCCGATCTCCTCGAAGCGAAGCTCGAAGAGTGGGGGTACGGCTGGGATTGAACCGCTAACTGGAGAATTAGTCTCTGGAATGAAATTCCTCGGAAAATCGGCGACGTAGTTACCCCACAATTAATATTATAATGAAGTCGTGGGGTAACGGGTGTAGCAGGTTGTGCCGGTAAGACCGGCTGGTCATCAGACCGAACACACCTCTATCGATGTGTATTCTCCCTCCTCAATGGTGGAGCTCGAGAGTGGTATTACGAGCGCTGTTCGTGTATGCCGAAGAAACCGCGAGAATGTATCGACAACTCAAACTACGTAACGAGGCGGTTGCCCTAGCTCACCGTGCGCGGATCAGTTGACGAGTTGAATAAACACACGCACACCCCTCTATCGATGTGTTCTTCAAAGAGAGGGCAGGGGGTTAGAGAGCTATTTTGTGTGTTCCATAGGAGGTTAACAGGCCAGATCCCCCAACGAAAGGTCTTGAACGTACAGAATAGACTGTGATATAGTGAAAGTGGACCCGGAAATTGGG
>JAQCMZ010000144.1 GCA_028274825.1 Haloferacaceae archaeon | reverse complement strand
GACCGAGCGGGGTCGTGTTCGATATCGACAATCTCGCCGGAGAGTGTGTCAGTGTCTTCTGTCTCTTTATGCGACAGTTCAGCCTTGTAGCGGTGTGACGGCGCCCGAAACGTCGAGGAGCCGCGCCCGCGTCGTTGGCCCTGAATTCGTCGTCCCACGGTCAGAACACCCCGATTCTGGAGGCGATATCAGTGGCATCGTCGTCGTCCGATAGTTCGACAGTCGCCTTCTTTTCGCCTTTTGCTGTGAGTTGCGTGTTCACATCGATCACATCAACATCGTACCGGTCGCCGATTGCCTCGGCAATGTCTGGTTTGGTCGCGTCTCGAGCGACGATGAACAGGAGTTTGTTCTCGAAGTCCATCTCGTTCATCGCCTTTTCGGTCACGAGTGGATGCTTGACGAGAAGACTCATCGGTCAGCCACCTCTGCCAGAGAGCTCTCAGTCCACACTGTGAGTCGGCCGGGATGAGTCCCCGGCGCGAGGTCTTCGGCGTCAAGATCGTGGGCGGTAGTGACATCTGCTCCTGCGAGGTTCCGTGCAGCACGTGACGGCTCCTCGCTCGTGACGAACAACAGCGAGTTGGGCTGTGTGTACTTTCGACCTCGGGTCGTCCCCCGGCCCGCTCGCACGGATTTCCCCTCTTCGGAACGCTCGATATCCGCGTGAACGTTCAACGCCTCCAGCATCGCGACGACCTCCTGGGTTTTCACGAGGTCTTCAAACGAGTCGTCGACGACCAGTGGAAGCTCCAGGTCGGTGTCGAACTCGTGGCCGCGCTCATCGACAATATCGTTGTCGGCGGTCGCGGCGATTGCAGATCGCACCGCGAGTTGCCGTTCTTTGTCGTTGACTTTTTTGCCCTGGTCTTTCTCGGCTTTCGGGGGATGCGCCTTCCGGCCACCCACAGTCTGCGGGACCCGCTGTCCCTGGCCGTTTTCGCGGGGGACGTGCGCCATTCCGCGGCCAGAGCCAAACGACTCGGCCGGGGTGCGCAGCCCCGCGTACTCGTCAGCGCCGTACGCCTGTTTTCGATTGGCCTGGGCGACTTTGACTGCCCGCCGGATCAGGTCCGGTCGGTACGGCGTCTCGAAGACATCCGGGAGCTCTGCGGTCCCCGATTCCTCGCCGTCCAGGTCGTGAATGTGTGTTTCCATGATTGGTCACCCTTGATTGGAGGCCGTCGACACGTAGCGGACCTCAGGATCCAGCCGCGGTTGCTCGCTCGCGCGGACTGCCGGTCGGAACCGGAGGAGCCGCGCGTCTGGGCCCGGTAACGATCCCTTCACCAGTGTGTAATGGCCATCGACTTCACCGTGATTGACGAACCCACCGTCGACAGAGGCTCTGTCGCCTTCGCCAAAGTCGATGAGTCGTTTATTGAGTTCTGTCCGCTGGTGGTAGCCGGTCTGTCCCTGTTGTGGAACAGTCGAGCGCACGCGCGAGGGGTTCCACGGGCCGAGATTACCGATCCGGCGACGGTATCCCTGGCGTTTGTGTTTCCCTTTGCGTTTTTGTACGCCCCACCGTTTGACCGGTCCTTGGGTTCCTTTCCCTTTCGTGACGCCTGAGACATCGAGATACTCTCCGGCACGGAAGACATCGCTGACTCCATGCTCGCCGCCGTCGGCCAACAGGTCAAGCGCGTATTCGGCGCGGTCTCCGAGCGAGCCACCGCCGACTCGTGTCTCCATCACGTCAGGTTTCTTCTTCGGAACGTTGTCCAGGACCGACGGCACAGTGTAGGTGATGAGCCGAAGGTCGTCGACACGTCCCTCCTCGACCAGTTCTTCGAGTGCTGTTCTGTCGTCCTCGAAGGTATCTTCTGCCGGGACATCGAGGGCTCGGCTGAGCTCGTCGTGAAGCTCGCCAGCCCACACCTCGGTCACCGGGTTCGTTCCGTACGCTGTCTCTTCGTAGGCTCGAAGGGCTGCCGCCCGCATGGGCGGGGTCTCGACCACCGTCACGGGGATCGACTCTTCCATCCCCTCGCGCGGCGAGTTAGTGTGGTCATTGACCATGACGACGTGGGTCATTCCGGCCTTGTAACCGGCGAATCCCTGCACGACTGCCGCCCCATCGTCTTCGGGCCACGAGCGGATGCGAGGCACCTCACTTGTCGCGCGTTTGCGGGGGCTGAACCCCATCGAGCCTTTGCGTGGTCTGTTTGATTGTGGCATGTGTTCACTCCGTGAGCGAGAGAGACGCGAGTGTCGCGGTCACCGCTTCCTCGGTGCGGACGACATCGCTCCCTTGATCCGGAATCGTGTTGAGCCAGATATCAAACGCCGGATCGGCTCCAGCGTCGATTGTGCGGCCACTCTCGGCCGCACCGTGGATTTGATCGATCCAGACAGGCGCCCGCTCACCGGTCACCTGATCAGGATCGATCCCCAACATTGCCGGAAGTCCTCGTTTGGGGGCGCCAAAGGCAACGGCTGTCCCGTCGGCCTCTGACATTGTCCGGACAACATCGCCCAGCCTAGACACGGACAACATATGCCCGTGTCGTGAGGTGGCGATGGCAAGTCCGGCCTCGGCGACGACTTCCGATAGCTCCGCGCCGGTCACCTGAAAGCCCGCCTCGGGCTGGCCAGTGATTCGGGCGCGGAGCGGTTCTCTCGAAGATACCCTGAGTGTGACGCGCTCTCCCTCTCGCACCGACACGTCGTCGGGCACGAGCAGCGAAATCGGGTGTTGCGCGAGGGCGCAATTGACCCGGACGCGATCATCAGGTCCTACCGTGGTCACGATTCCCTGTGTTGACGACTCGGCTCCGTCTGGAGTCGAGCCGGTCTGTGACGGGACGCGGAGCGGCGGGAGTACGCCAACATATGCCAACTCGTCGCGTCTCTCCCACAACTCCGAACGGAGTCGGGGAGGTGTGGCGGCGTATGCTAGCACAGTGCGGACAAATCCGCTGCCCCATCGGCTTTCACCTTCCGTGTCCGGGAAGACGACAAGCCTGCGCGCCCGGAATACCGTGGCCGCACGGGCCACAGAGCCGATCTTGCGAGTCGCCTCGCGTTTGTCTTCGGCTTCCCGGACGAGCGAAGACGGCACCGCGATAGTGAGACCGTCCATAATCGCCCAGTCATTAGACTGTACTTGAAATCTACAAGCCTGAGTAAAAAGGATAGCGGTCCCTTCCCATCGTGTGGATAGTTCACATCACTACTGATGGGGACCGGCCGCCACACCGCGGGTAGTCACTCACTCGGCGGGCGAAATGCACTCGATCCGGAAAGTTTATCAGAGGTAACACGGATAGACTGTGTTGTTACAGGGCGTTGGTAGTGTAGTGGTATCACGTGACCTTGCCATGGTCACAACCCGGGTTCAAATCCCGGCCGACGCATCCTTCCGCGTCTCACAGCTTCTCGCGCTATTTTACGGCTCTCTACGAGGAGAAATGAGAATGCCAGGGAAAGCCCGAAAACACTACACGGCTATCCTGACACCGTCTTGCGATTCGCATGGTTGTCAGGACAGTATGACGTATACGTTCGACCTGGTATCCAACTGGGGTGGATGTCCGTGAGTAACCGAACTGACCCACTCTCACACATCCCAGATGCCCTCAGTACCACCAGCACGAACATTACGCCACCTGAGCCTGTCGAGTTTGACTTTCCGCTTGTCAGTCAACGCTCGGAGGCTGACCTCGAAGAGTTCGGTCTGAATATGGTTGATGACTACCGTGAGTTCAACCGGGAGGTGCTTTCGTGGTTAGCAACCCAGGGGAAAGACCCCGAGAAGGGTGATGGACTATCACAGACGACAATCAAATCGACCCACTACAAACTTGAGACTGTGTTCCGGTGGCTATGGAGCTACGAGGGTGTACACTACTAATTTCACCCCGGAACACGCCGACCGCTTCACCGACTTACTGAATCAGACCGACTCAATGGTTGATGCGACTGTTCTTCACCACGCGAAAGACATCAAGCGCTTCTTTCGGTTTTCAAACCACGTCTATGGGACCGCCCATGACTGGGAGCCGAAGCACGACCTGAGTCAATCGAACGGAAGTGAGCGGTCCTACCTCCGACGAAACGCGTTCCAACCACTGTACGAAGCCGCGCTTTCCTACGGCTCGATGAAGTGGTATCACTCCGATATGTCTTCTCAGGAGCGGGACAGGCTACGGACGTATATTTCGCAACGATTCGGAGTTCCAAAAGCGAACGTCGGTCCAGAGGAGTTCAAGAAGGCGAACTCGTGGAAGGTCCCCTCGATGATTACGGTGACACTCGATACCGGGCTTCGACCCATCGAAGTCGGACGAACGAAAGTGTCGTGGATGAACCTCGAAAATACTGAGTTGAATATCCCCGAAGAGGATTCCATAAAGAACGACGGTCACTGGAACCGTTCTCTCCAACAGCGCACGACGACGTCCTTAGAGCGGTGGCTGACGGAGCGAGAATCCTACGACAAGTACACCGACCGGACAGAGTCGTGGTTGAGCAAGCGTGCCACGCACTACACTAAGGACTCGTGTAACTACCTTCTAAACAGGCTCCTCGAAGATGGGTCTGTCCCTATTCCACCCCATCAGGACGTTTCTTGATACACCATCCGTCACGGCGTAGCAACCTACTGGGCGAACCACGTCGGTCCACATCACGCAAAGGAACAACTCCGACACAAGAGTCTGAACACGACGATGAAGTATCTTCACTCCGACGCTGAAACCCAAAACAGCGCGGTTGAATCGAAGAGAGAGTTGACACGAGTTCGTGTATAACTCGTGGTCGAGGAGACTCCCCTCTATCGATGTGTTCACGGCCTGTTGTCGCAACAGAGCGTGGGTCGGCAGTAGCGATCGTTCTCTGTTGCGACTACCGCTTGCACATTGAGGGCACCTTACTCCTCCGACCACTCGTCGTTCCCTGAGACACACACCCCTCTATCGATGTGTTCCTTCGTGAGACCCTGCAGGGAGATCTGCGTCACGTGAGAAGGTGCTAACGACGTTTGCCGCAACATAGGCGTTTAGCTGAATTGAGGGCGCTGTATCCCCTCCCTACTCACGGCTTCGCCACTCGTTGAGGAAGGGGGCTTAGCGCCCTCAATTCAGCTAAAAAACAGCGTACAACGTGCGTTAAACAAATGCGCCTTCTCCCGAGGCCTCGCTACCACCGTTCCTCGGGAATTAACTACCACCAGACCTTCTAATGGCTATTCTATGTCTGAATTTGGACTG
>JAQCMZ010000142.1 GCA_028274825.1 Haloferacaceae archaeon | reverse complement strand
ATTAGCTTAGAAGCACGTGCACTCGGTGCACGAAGTTAAAAATCAGTTAGAGAGTACCCTTTCGTTTCCGAATACTGATTTCTTGTACCCGTTCAACGTGGTTTGTCTCGGACTGAACGAACGCTGTAAGGAGAGCTTCGACGATCTCGGAGCGGCTGGCTCCGAGATCGTCACACTCAGCGACCAATTGATCCACTTCTCGCACGATTTCCTCGTCAACAGCGACGCCGAACTTCTCTTTCGCCATAGCTAACACAAACTTAAAACAGCGTGCATCAAGTGCACGACGATTTCAATTCGTTTAAGCCGATTCAGCGAACCATGTGAATTCTTCTATGACACGCTCACATAGCCAATCTGCCCGGATCGGCTATTTAGAATAGTCGTGATAGCTGTGTCATCCCCGGTTCACTTTTCGCCTCAGAATCCGATTAAACAGCCGCCTCTCGCTGTCGGGATTCTGCGTGGAATCCGTGTCAGAGAAATTCTAGTATTAATCACGACCTACAAGTGACCAGATCTCGTGGTGTGCTACCAGCTGCAGGGTCTGACCCCGTGACCGTACTGTCTCAATCCGTGGAAAATCACCTACGATTGCCCAGACCTGAGAGATAGTGGCCCTCGTCGAATCGGGAATAGATGCCTGTCACGGTGTCCACCAGATTTCCGTCGTTCGCGTACGCGAGATGGCTTAGACAAGAACAGTCGGAGACACCAAATCCATGGACTGGGCTCTCGGGGAGTTTCTGAGCAACGGCACACTCGATATCGGCCATTTCACGGCCCACAGTGTCGGTCAGTACCGTCTGATTATCGGCGAGCAAATAATCGATATGCCAGTGGGTAACATCGTGGCCGCCGGCCGCGACGCGGTGGTGACGGTCGACTCGAGAGAATCCACCGCTTCCAAGCGCACTTCCGGTGTACGCGTACTCACCAGGCGCAAATCTGGTCCCACCGAGCGCGCCGACAGATATCTCTACCGGGGTCGACACCGATACGACCAACGTGTATGTCCCACCAGGTGAGTCTATCTCATTCACACACCTGACCCAGTGTCTTTATCGGTCGCCTCATCAACCGCTGTTCCAGCATTGTCTGTCCCGGCCGTCCTCAGACGAGGGAGGATTTTTTTGGCCGCCACCTGGAGGAGATATGTGTCGTGGTAATCATCCGGATCTGTGTCCCGTCCGGAGAGTCTCCCGGCAATTCCCGCAATTGTCTCGTAGTTGTCGCGAACGAGCGAGCCAACAATCCCCGGGGTGCCTGCTCTATCGGCCAACTCTTTTGCAGCGTTTCGGCCAGCGTAGACCGCATCCGCATCCGAGTCGACAAGCACCATTGCAAACGGTGTAGCGTCAAACTGTGCCTGGAGAAACTCCTCGACGGGGTCAGCATACCACGAAACTGCCACGATCTCGTCGAGTTGTTTCAACGCGACTGCCGCCAGAGAACAGTACGGGCAGTCGCCGTCATAAATCAGCACCGGCGGACTCATTTTACACAAGTTAGTTACTGATCGACAAAGTCCTGACGGAGGGGCCAGTCGCTACTGCACCGTCCGAGGTTCGTCCTGCGGTGAATCGACCCGATGACAAAGAGACGAGAGGCGTTCATATCCTCACAGCAAACCGGCAACTGATTCGGTGTCTTACCCGAAATCACTACATTGTCGCGCAGAAGAACTGATAGTTCTGTTCAACCCACCTGTCAGATACTCTGTCTCTGAGAAACAATTCGGGAACTCCAGACAGGCTTGCAACGTCACTCGTGGGGAGCAATCCAGAGACGCATCCCGGTACTCGCGGTTGAGGATACAGTCACACCGCGGCCACACAGATCGGTACGAGATCGTGGAGGTCTCGGATGTCGTAGGTCGGGTCGATCTGGAGATCCCAGTCTCGACGGTGGGGCCGGCGAATAAATGCCGAATCGATACCCGCGGCGTGGGCAGCGGTGATATCGGATTCGTTGTCACCCACGAACAATGCCGTCTCGGCTCCGAGATCATCTAGTGCCTGTTCGAGATAGTGTGGATTCGGCTTTTTGCGTCTGAGTCCGTCCGGTGTCGGTTCTCGACCGTAGGCCGTGTGGAATCGTGCTGCAAGATTAAAATGGTCCATCAGAAAGTCGATAGTCGCTTGCTGATTCGACGAGACGATTCCCAGCGGAATTTCCAGTGACCGAAGCGCGGCCAGATCGTCGTACAGTGTCTTCCGGCCAGCGTGGACGTCTTCAATTTGGGCTTGTGTTGTTGCCTGATCACGGGCGCGCCAAAATTCCGCAGGATCAAGCCCGTATGTGTCACAGATCGATGTCAGCTCTTCTGGTGTGATACCGGCCGCGACGGTTTCTACGTGATCGGGGTCGGGATCCACGACACCCGCCGTTTCGAAGGCTGTCCAGGCGGCCTCTCGAAGCGTATCGAAGGGGGTCCGCCCCACGAGAACCCCGTCATTATCGAAAATAACCGCATCGTACATGTCTAGTATCTGTGGGGTATTGGTATAAGCGTTTCACAGTGTGACCGAATGATTCGAAAAAGACTCCTCGCGGGGGGTTTCAGGGCGCTCATGGACGGATTTTTCGACGGGCTGAGCCACCTCACCCCACTGGTGGGGGAATCTCATCGATTGTAATCGCGCTGGGACAACGGGGTCTGACCCCGCTCGGGCTGTCATTTACCTGGGTGGACGTCAGACCGGCGCTGTCAATACTGAATCACGCAAGCTTATTGCCGGCGTCGGCTCAGCAATTAGTATGGACGAAGAGGCGGTCCGTGACCGACTGCGAGGGGTCACTGACCCAGATTTCGGGGAAGATATCGTGTCTCTCGGGCTGATCAACGAGATCGAGATCGAGGGGGATATCGCCCGGATATCACTGGCGCTCGGTGCGCCGTATGCTCCCCACGAAACGACTATCGCCGAGCGGGTCCGCGAAGTCGTGACCGCTGAGGGGCTTACTCCGGAGCTTTCCGCCCAGATCCCGGAGACACTTTCACCCGACGAACAGGTGCTGCCAGGCGTGAAAAACGTGATTGCGGTCGCCTCCGGCAAAGGGGGGGTGGGAAAGTCGACACTAGCGGTCAACATCGCAGCCGGGCTCTCAGAGTTGGGCGCCACCGTCGGTCTGTTCGACGCCGATATATACGGGCCGAACGTCCCGCGCATGGTAGCCGCCACAGACCGTCCACGGACGGACGGGAAGACGATCACACCCCCGGAGCGGTTCGGGATGCGGCTGATGAGTATGGATTTTCTCGTCGGTGATGACGATCCTGTCATTTGGCGAGGCCCGATGGTACACAAGATCATCACCCAACTCACCGAGGATGTCACGTGGGGTGCACTCGATTACATGATTCTGGACCTTCCGCCGGGGACTGGAGACACACAGTTGACGA
>JAQCMZ010000138.1 GCA_028274825.1 Haloferacaceae archaeon | reverse complement strand
TGACGGCCCCAGTGGTGAACCGCGTCTCTACGCCCGTGGAGCGGGAGATAACAAAGGACAGTGGTTCGCCCACCTCTGTGCGGTCCGTGCGCTCCGAGAGACACAGGGGCTTCCGACCGACGTGACACTCGTGGTCGAAGGCGGCGAAGAAAGCGGCAGCGAACATCTCGCGGGGCTCGTCGACAACCATCGCAAGAGACTCCACGCTGATGTCGCAATCGTGGCGGACGGCCCAATCGACGAGTCGGGGCGACCGCACGTCCTGCTCGGATCACGCGGACTGCTCTACGTCGACATCGAGATGACGGGGGCAACCCGGGATCTTCACTCCGGAAACTTCGGCGGGCCGGTCCCGAACCCAGCCACCGCGATCGTCACACTGCTTGGATCCCTCCAGGAGGATGGCCGCATCACACTCGATGGATTCTACGACGACGTTCGACCATTGACCGATCGCGACCGCGAAGTGCTCGCGGCGATTCCGTTCGACGAGACAGCAGCGAAAGCGGATCTTGGCTTATCTGCGTTTGCCACCGACTCAGACGAGAGTTACACCGAGCGGCTGCTCACCCAGCCGAACCTGAACGTCGCCGGGGTCGAGGCCGGTTACAGTGGCGAGGGAATGAAAACCGTCCTTCCGTCGAGCGCTCACGCGAAGATTGATTTCCGGCTAGTGGCCGATCAGGACCCCGCAGACGTTTTTGAGGCGTTTTCCGAGCACGTCGAGACGACCACGCCAGCCGGGATCGATGTCGAGCTCGACCGCGTTGCTGCGATGGCTCCCCAGCGGACGCCCGCCGACGATCCCGTCGTTGAGCCGACGATACGAGCCGTCCGCAACGGATGGGACACTGAGCCGATCCTCAAGCCGTCGCTGGGTGGCTCGGTCCCGGCATACGTCTTCGCAGACACACTCGAGATTCCGTGTCTGGTCGTCCCATATGCGAACGCTGACGAGAACAACCACGCGCCTGACGAGAATATCGCCCTTTCGTGTTTCCACTCGGGCATCAAAACGACGATCGCACTTCTCGAAGAGCTCTCAGAGAATATCGACTGAATTCCCCCATCTCATTCGTGTGGAGACGATTCAACTCGTCTGTGATCAATCTCTCCGGAGTCGTATCGACGGTTCAGTCGTGTCGAAACCGGCCCGCCGTGACACCGTGATCATCGTGATGCCATCGTCGACCTGCGATAGCAGTCTCACGGCACACAGAGGCGTTGCTAGCCGAGCGATCCCGCGGATAGACACGTTTGTGAGTTGCTCTCACCGCTTCGGAGCCGGATCGCTCTGAATACTCGGGGGCTGAGACAGAGTGATTGAGTTGTCTCTCCAGAGTAATCCACAATCGAATACTACACGAGAGTGATTGAGTTGTCTCTCCAGAGTAATCCACAATCGAATACTACACGATAGTGACCGGTTGTTCGGCGTCGAGAATAATATCCTGTGTCACGCTTCCGAACAACGCCTTGCCGACCGGTGATCGGCTCCGACCGTGGAGTACGATACTGTCGGCAGCGATAGAGGCCGCGTACTCGATGACCTCCTCACCTGGTTTCCCGTGGCGTCGCACGAGATCAACGCGAAAGTCTGCGTCGGTGAGTTGGTCTCTGACGGTCAACACCGACTCGGGGAAGTCGTCTTCATCATAGAGATCCTCGGAGCTGACGTTGCCACCCTCGTCGACAGCGCTGAACTCCTCAAAGACGCTCACGACGGTTATCGAGATGTCATCGACGTTCGCGTTGAGCCCGGATTCGTCAGTGAGATTTGCGACGAACGTAGCAGCTTCAACCGCCTGTGTTTCGCCCTCG